>CANQZE010000033.1 GCA_947628255.1 uncultured Clostridia bacterium
TATCGTTTGCAATAATTGCATACCCGTCTTCCTTAAATGATCCGCTTACGACACCTGTTCCGGCAAATAAATCGGCAAAGATCATTTCCGAAGGAGATCTCGTTTCGTTGCAATCCTGCAAGGTTCTATTGATTGATTCTTTCAAAAACTCAATCAGCGAATATTTGGATCCTATATAGTTCATTATCTCTTCTCCTCGCGCGCCAAAATGTCTCTCAGCAAAGTTCCGTCCTCCGTTTTCCAATATAGTTTTCCGTCTTTGCTAGACCCCGAGACAAATTCTGCCGCAGCAGAACAGCTACCAAACAGAATGTCATCGAGAATAGTGAATTCCGCTGAAATAATTGCCGAATTCTGCTTTCTCAAGTTTTTTGTGCGTTCACTGCAGCTGTTTGTAAAAGAAGAAGAAATTTGGCTTCCCTTTAACAATAGATAACCATTTTCTGTCCGACGGCACTTTGCAGGATATTTATCCATCGTAAAATACAGGAGATTATCTTGATCTGTAAAATCTTCAATCTTATTGTAATTTTCATTAGATTGGGATTGTTGCCTATAAAGACCCTCGTCTTCAAGTCGTTTCCTCAGCGCAGACAAAACCTCCCCTTTGTAAGTAAAATACAACGTGCCTTGTACGCTACGGACCCGTTTCAGAAGTTTTTTTGCTAAAGCAGACAAAGACGTCGTTTCACCATTATAAGAAATTTCTCTTTCTCCGACAACGACGCACTCTATGGATGAATCATTGATGTAAACGATCTTTTCGCCGTCTTTTATCCCGCATTTATAAAATGAAAACGGCGAGCGCCTCTCGTTGGCAATAGCGTTATCGGAGGCAATTTTCTCCTCTTTCTTTTCGGCTTCGGTAAGTTCATAAACTTGTGGAATTTCACCATATATACTTCCGATTATTGCAAGCAAATCAACGGCTTCCGATGCCGGCATAGAAAAGAACTCTCTGATACGCATTTTGCCATTGATATTTTCTTTGGCGTGCAATTCGGGCTTAAATTTATCTATGATTTTGTGTATGTTCTTGTCCGCCAACCTATTGGCAACATGCAGGGTGGCGTATTTCCTGAATGCGAAAGGAGTACACTCGCTGCGATTCAGTTGTGCAACTCTCTCATCGACATTGTCGGCGTATCCGATCTTCACAAACTCAGGGAAAGACGGATTTGTCAACACATATATGTATCCACCTTTATCCGACATAATCAGATCTCCTCAAATATTATATTTTTATCCGCGCAAAATCCTTCAAACGCTTTTCTTGCCAAACGACTTGGATTATAGCTCCCATTTTCCCATCGGTTGATTGTCGCAAAACTTACGTCAAGTTCGTGAGCCAAATCTTCTTGTGACAGTTTGAGTTTTTCTCTCACATATTTTACTTTTTCCGAAAAAACCATAATGCACTCTCCCAACATTAAAAATATTATAACACTTTCTATAAAAAATGTAAAGGCGCAGAAGCGCCTTGCTAAGAAATAATTGCAACTGCTTTATTACATTAAAAAACGCGCTACCGTATTTTGATATGCTTTTGCTCATTTGTGAGAAAAAACCGTTTTTCAGAAACAAAACTCATTGCTCGGCAGATTTTCGCGGCTACTCCGCGCTGAATAACAAAAAAATATAACAAGCTCTTTTTTCAGGGTCCCAGAGTCTGCAAACAAACGTTGCGTCGTGCTACAATTACCAAGAAAGCAAGCCCACGAGGTCATAAATGCTCATAGCTCGCTATTTTTTGCGTTTGGAGAAGCGCCTTCTGCTCGCTTGTCGAAATGGTTCGGGTGCGAGAGTTATTTTTCATAATTCTCGAGTTTTTTGTATTCGAGGCGCCAATAGACATATTTGATGGGCGGGCAGATGGCGAAAAGGAAGCGCGCAAAACTGAACAATTTGCACGGATTGACGCATTTGCGGCCGCGCTCTATGCCCTTGACCATACATTTGGCGACGTGCGCGGGTTTTTGCACTGGGAATGGGCGCTGAGTGATCTGCTTGTCCTTGCCCTCGACCGCTTTTGCAAAGAAGCCCGTGTCGGTGGCGACGGGATAGAGGCAAGTGAGTTTGATATTGTCGGGCAATTCGCGGCGAAGGCCCTCTTGGAAGCCCTGCATTGCGAACTTGCTCGCGCTGTACAGCGTGTAGCCGGGCATTGCCATCTTGCCGATCGCGGACACCGTGATCGCCATATGCCCCGGCTTGCCGCCGAGATATTCGGCGTATTTTTGATAGGAATATATAGGCGAGAACACGTTGACTTTGAAGATGTTCTCCACTCTGTCCCAATCCACATAATTCATCCGCTCGTAGTAGGGGAATCCCGCGTTTGCATAGAAGATGTCTATGCCGCCGAGCTTCTCGTCCGCCGTCTCGAAGATAAGGTCGACGTTTTCCTTTGTGGAAACGTCGAGTTGCAAAGGAATGACCTTCTCGGGATCGAACTCCGAGATCTTGTCGATGTGCAGATCCACGGCGAGGATCTTGTTGTCGCCCGCCGCGAGCAATTTGAGCGTCTCGAGTCCTATGCCGCTGTTTGCGCCCGTAAGCACGATTTTTTTGCCGTTTATCATTGTCTCCTCCGAAATTTTTTTATTTGTTTTTTTCAGTTTACCATTTTCCGCGCTATTTTTCAATATGTATGTCTACAAAATGCGTGCGAACAGCGCCTCGGCGCTTTCGCGGAGTTGTTCGAGCGTGCCGTCGTTGACAAGGATGTAATCCGCGACATCTTCGAGCCTCTCGTTTTGTTGCGCGCGTGTACGCGCGTCGATATCTTCCTTCGTCATCCCTCTGAGCAAAAGTCTCCGCCTTCTGATCTCGTCCGAACACGTGACAAGCACAGTGCGATCAAACAGCCGCGCCGCACCCGACTCAAGATAGAGCGGCATCTCGACGACAAGCGGATCCGACGCGTCGCTCTCTATCCTCTTTAGTATGCGGGGATGCGCAAGCGCGTTGAGTTTCGCCCTCTGCGCCGCGTCGTTGAAAACAATCTTGGCAAGTTCCGCTCTGTCCGCCCTTCCCTGCCTGACCGCCGTTGGAAATTGCTCTTCTATGAGCGCGACGTATTGCGGATCGCAAAGCAGGTCGCGGTTGATCTCGTCCGCGCTGAGCGTCGCAAATCCCATACTCCGCGCCACGCGAAGCACTTCGGATTTTCCGCATCCTATCGTCCCTATGATCGCTATCCTCATTTCAGTTCCGCCCAATTTTTTGCCGCTTTGGCTTCCGCTATGAGGGGGACGCGCAACTTGTAAGCGCCTTGCATCTCCTCCTCGAGTATGCGCTTGACCTCGTCGACCTCGTCCGCCGCCGCGTCGATGATGAGTTCGTCGTGGATTTGCAATATCATCTTGGACTTCATTTTTTCAAGTCTCTTTTCCACGCCGAGCATTGCGAGTTTGATGATGTCCGCCGCCGAACCTTGCAAAGGCGTGTTCATCGCCATACGCTCCGCCGCCGAACGCACCATATAGTTTGACGACTTGAGATCCGTCAGATTGCGCCTGCGCCCGAGCAAGGTGATCGCATAGCCCTTCTCCCGCGCCTCGTCCACGCAACCGTCCATAAATTCGCGCACCTTGGGATGAGTCAGAAAATAGTTGTCAATATACGCCGTAGCGCGGTAGCGAGGTATGGACAGGTTTTCCGCAAGTCCAAAACCGCTTATGCCGTAAATTATGCCGAAATTGACCGCCTTGGCGTCGCGGCGCTCGGACGGCGTGACCTCTTCGATCGGCTTGCCGAGGATGTGCGACGCCGTGATGGCGTGTATGTCGTCGCCGCTCTCGAAAGCGTGTATGAGCTGTTCGTCCCCGCTGAAGTGCGCAAGCAATCTGAGTTCTATCTGTGAATAATCCGCCGACACCAGCACTCCGCCGTCGCTCGCGACAAACGCCTGCTTTATGTCTCGCGCCTCCTCTCGGCGGGCGGGCAGATTTTGCAGATTGGGATTTGTGGAGGACAGCCTGCCCGTCATCGTGACGCATTGATTGTATTCGGTGTGTATCCTGCCTCGCGTGACGAGCTGTTGCATCCCGACGACATAGGTGGATTGAAGTTTTGCGTACTTCCTGTACTCGAGGATGAGCGGAATGATCGGATGCTCGTCATAGTGACTGACCAACACGTCCTCATTGACGGAATAGCCCGTCTTTGTCCGCTTGCCGCGTTTGAGCGCCAGCTTGTCAAAGAGGATCTCGCCGAGTTGCTTTGGCGACGCTATATTGAATGCCCCGCCCGCAAGCTCGTATATGCGCGCCGTGAGAGAGTCGATGATGTCGGCATACTTGCCTTCAAGCTCCTTCAAAACGGCTTCCGAAACGCAAACTCCTCTCTTCTCCATATTGCGCAAAACGACGCAAAGCGGCTGTTCAACTTCCAAAAACAGCTTGTAAACATCCTTTTGCGTCATTTGCTTTTCCAAAATGGATCTCTCGACAAACAGTTCCGCCGCGCCTGTCGTAAGCCCGTCCGCGCCCATCACCTGTTCGAGTCCCTTGATGGGAGCGCTCTCTCTTGCGAGGTGCGCCGCGATCATCACGTCGAAAAATTCACGCGCTTCAAAGCCGTACTCTTTTGACAGCGCCTTATAGTCGTAGCAGATGAGTTCGCGCTCCGCGACGGCGCTTTTCAGCTCTGAAATCGCGTCGTCGAAATTCATCCCGTCGCTGAACAGATCCTGCGCGCACTTGATCCTGAACTCCGTTTTCTCGTCCGTTGCAAACAGGATGTCCTCGCCTATGACAAGCGAGATCTGCCGCTTGCCCTCGATCGCGCGGCGAAACTCCTCGACGCATTCTATATCCGTTGTCGTCTTGTCCACGGCGATGGGTTCCGCGCTTTCTATGCCGTCCTCGAAGGCCATTCTGTTGGCGAGAGAGGATATCTCCAACTCCGCAAGCTTGTTTTTCACCTCGCGGGAATAGACGGGAGTGAACTTGATGTCCTCAAGCGTACACTCGACGGGAACGTCCGTCTTGATGACCGCGAGCGCGCGACTGAGCAAGGCGATATCTCTGCTTGCCGCGACGGTCTGTCCTATCTTGCCCTTGATCTTGTCCGCGTTGTCAAGCACCGCGTCGAGCGATCCGAACTCCGCGATGAGCTGTTTTGCCGTCTTTTCTCCCACGCCCGAGACGCCGGGGATATTGTCGGACGGATCGCCTCTGAGCGCCTTATAGTCGATGTATTGCGAGGGAGTGAACCCGTCCTCGAGCAACCTCGCCTCGTCATATACCTCTATGTCCGTGACGCCTTTTTTTGTCCAGAACACCTTGGTGGTGGGGCTGACAAGCTGAAAACTGTCCCTGTCCCCCGTGACGATGATACAATCGTCGTCGAAGCGGCGGGAAAGCGTCCCCAAAATGTCGTCGCCCTCATAGCCCTGCATACTTACGATCTTTATGCCCATTGCGGAGATTAGTTCCTTGAGCGGCTCCACTTGCTGTCTCAGCTCCTCGTCCATAGGTTTGCGGGTGGCTTTGTAGCCCGCGTACATCTCGTGACGGAAAGTCGGACCTTTGAGATCGAACGCCGCCGCGATGTGCGTGGGTTGTTGCTCCTTGACGAGGCGAAGAAGTATGTTCAAAAACCCGAAAATCGCGCCCGTGTACATACACTTCGACGTTTTGAGGTTGGGCAAAGCGTGATAGGCGCGATGCATAAGGCTGTTTGAGTCCAAAAGCAAAATTTTGTTTGACATAGGCTCTTCCTTCTTTGATGATTTGGCGCGCGGGATATCGCCGTCGCGCGGCGCCCTTCTCGCGCTTATCGTCGGGATCTCCCGAATTATGTCGCAAGATGTCGCGACCGAGCAAGTCTTTGACTTACAGTCCCAAAAATTCCGCCAGTCCGTACTCCATTGCGCGGCGGGCGTCCTCCCTTCCCCTCTCGGCGAGTTCCGCCACTTTTGAGGACGTGAACTCCATAACTCGCGCAAGCTCATTGTCCGGTATGAGGAAGAAAAGATCGAGATCTCCGTTGATAGGCTCCTTAATCTTGGGCTTTTTTGCGGCGGGATTCGTGCGGATGACAAGCTGTTTTTTGAAGCCTCCGCGCGCGAGCAGGTTGACTGGCAGATTGTTGTACACGCCGCCGTCTATGTATTTTTTGCCCGCTATCTCCTTTGGCGGAAAGATGGGAAACGTCGCCGAGGCGATGAGATAGTCCACCAACTTGCCCTCGGGGATTTCGTCGATCAGCGCCTCCACGGGACGCCTGTCCGTGACATTGTAGGTGACGACGCCAAGTTGTTTGCCGCTTTTTCTGATGCTGTCCTCGTCGACGTACTGCGAAAAGAAAGTCTGAGTTTTGTCATAGGAATTCTGAAGCAAGGATCTGAGTTTCACGATCCTTTTGCTCAGCGCGATGAGAGAGGCACGATCCATCCCGTCGTTTTTGATGTGCAACAGCAGATCGTCGTCGATCGCCATCACCGTGCCTGCCCACACGTCCTTCCACATTTCGCCTATCTTTTGCGCTCCGCCTTGCGCGTACAGGCCCGCGTTCACCGCGCCTATCGAAGTGCCCGCGACTCCGTCAAACGTCACGCCCGCGGCTTCGATCACGCTGAGCGCGCCCGCCTCGTATGCGCCCTTGACTCCGCCCCCTTCAAGCGTAAGTCCCAATTTCTCTTTTGCCATCTGAATGCTCTCCGGTCATTTTTGACCATTATATCAAAAATACAAACCTTTTTCCACTATAAATTAAATTTTTTGCAATTCATCAAACGGCGGCGACGCACATACAATTTTCGAGAGGTGAAATATGGCAAACGGCAAACGGCTCATAGTTCTCGCGGGGAGCGGCCACAAAGGACTTGTCAAGCTCACGACGCTCGCGGGAAGCGCGAAGGGCAGCTGCTCGTTGGATTTCCGTCCGACGGGCGCGACGCTTTATCTCGTGGGGAACAAGATCGCCGGGGTCCCCATCGACGATATCGAATCGACTTTCGACCTGCCATTTCAGGAAGCGGACAAGATAGGCTGTCTGTTGCGCTCAAGTTCCGTGACGATGTTCGGAGGCGATATGTCTCGCGGCGACATCATCGCGAAAGTCGACGCGCACGTCAAAGCCTCAAAAGTCCCCGAGCGCCAAAACCCCGTCTATGCGGAGAGAATATCCCGCTCCGAACGCTCAAACTCGCGCGAAGATAGAAAAATCCCCCAAGAGGCGGACAAAAAATCGCCGTCCCGACTCGGCGAAAACGATATACCGTCCTCTCCTCGTCAAGATGCGGCAAATGACGCGCCCGCCGACGCGCAAAAGGAAGAGCGAAACGAGCGCGACGCTTCTAAACCGCTTTACGCTCACGCCGCGGAATCCCTGCAGGATTGGACGCGCTTCGACGGCAACAATTTCTATTACGCCGTCAAGCCCCAACTCGACGAGATGTTTGTGTGCTATCCGAAAGAGGAGCGCCTCTCGACCGCCGTGCAAAATTCCAAGTGGGTGCGCGTGGACGCCGCCGACGGCGAATATGCCGTTGGGGTCCTATTTGACGGCGATACGCCCGCCTTCATCTGCTATGCCGTTCCCGAATATCAAAACAACCGCCGCCCTCCCCGCGAGATAGAGGATATGTGCGTGTGGTTGCCTGTGAGCGAAGCTCCGCTCGTCGGATATTGGGTGATATACCAGTCCGCGAGGACGGGAGAAATCATAAAATAGCGAAACAAGTCACGCTTTCATAGCGTGCGACAGCTTGACAAAATCCTCGAGAGTCAGCGCCTCGCCGCGGATGAGCGGCGCAAAACCCGCCCTTTCGATGACGTCCGCCGCCTCGGCTTTGGACATCCCGAACGCCTGCGACAGATTGTTCGCGAGCGTTTTTCTGCGCATAGCGAACGCGCTTCTCACCAGCTTATGCACAAGAGGAGCGTCCTCGGAGGCGAGTTTGCCGCGGTCTATATCTATGCGAACGACGGCGCTGTCCACGTTGGGCGCGGGATAGAACATCTTTCTGGATACAAAACGCGTGATCCTCGCGCTGCCCGCCATCTGCACGGCGAGCGTCACCGCGGAATAATCCGCGCTGCCCACGCTTGCGACAAGCCTGTCCGCGACCTCTTTTTGCACCATCACCGCGAGGCTTTTCACGGGCAATTCGCTCTCCAAAAAGCGCATAATGAGCGGCGTTGTGATGTAGTACGGCAAATTTGCCGCCACTCTGAAAGCCTCTCCGCCCAAAATATCCTCGATCTCGCCGTCGCTGAGTTTCAGCACGTCCTTAAACACGACCTCCACGTTGTCGAGGCCCCTGAGCGAAAGCTCGAGTACAGGAGCGAGCGAGCCGTCCACTTCAAAGGATACGACCCTCCTTGCCGTCTCGGCGAGTGCGCGCGTCAAAGTACCCGCGCCCGTCCCGACTTCCACGACAAGCTCTTCCTCGCCGACGCCGCTGTCAGCCGCTATCGCCGCAAGCAGATTTTTGTCCGTGATGAAATTTTGCCCCAACGCCTTGTTGAAGCGAAAACCCGTGCCGTTGATGATGTCTCTGACGTTGATCTCTTCGGTCATTTTTTTGCTCCGAATAATTTTTGATCTTCCGCGCACGCTAAACGCGTACAAAAGATAAACTCCGTATAGCGGTCGGGCGCGTCTTAGGGCGCGTCCGGCTTTTTTTGGACCGTACGTCCCCTCTCAAGCATTTTCAAACCCAAACGCTATAAAGGGGCGCCGTCTTATCTGCAAATCGCGCGACTCAATATTCCGTGTCCTCGCGGATGGTCTCCCTCACGCGGAAGTGCGCGCCCGCCTGCTCGGCGAGTTTTCGGCAAGCCTCGATCTCTTCCTCTCCGATGAAGTCCACGACGGACATCGTCGTCTCGATCCCCGCCTCGACGCAACCTTTTGCAAAATCCAACATCGCGAAGAAAGCCGCCTCGCCGTATTTGCTTCGGCAGATCTCCTGATACACTTCGGGCGTGGACGCGTTGAGCGATATGGACACGCAATCGATGTACGGCGCGATCAACTTCGGGATGTCGTCCCGCTTGTTGATAAGCCCGCCAAGCCCGTTGGTGTTGACGCGCAACCTGCACCCCTTCCTCTTGAGGTAAGGCCCGATCTGCGAGATCATCGAGAGATTGCACATCGGCTCGCCGAAACCGCAAAAGACGATCTCCTTGTATTTCTTCAGAGGGAACAGCGAGAGGTCGTCGATGAGTTCCTGATAGGTCGGCTCCTTCAACAGCCACAGGTCGTTGCCCGCGACGCCTTTTTTGACGTTGCGTATGCAAAACTCGCATCTGTTGGGACAGCGATTTGTGATGTTCAGATACAGGCTGTCGCCAAATTCATACACATAATTGTTTGTCATATTTCCCTTCCGAATTTTCAAAAAATGATGTTTAACCTATCATTTCATACGGATAAACAATCGTTTTGCGTTGTTCGTCGTCAATTCTTCAAGTTCCGATCTCTCAATGCCAAGCACCTCCGCCGCCTTGTCGAAAACATAGCCGATATATTTCGGCTCGTTGGTCTTGCCCCTGAGCGGGACGGGCGTCATATACGGGCAATCCGTCTCGAGAAGAAGCCTGTCGCGAGGCACCGCCGCAAGCGCTTCGACGTTGCGCTTGGCGTTGTTGAAGGTGATTGCCCCGCCGAAAGCATAGTAGGCGTCCAGCCTCGAGAAGTCCCGCACCATCTCGGCGGATCCCGAATAGCAGTGCAACAGCAAGCCGTTTGAGAGATAGCTGCTCATCTCATACAGAATCTGCCGCGCCTCTTCGTACGCCTCGCGCACGTGCAGGATCACGGGCAAGCCCAGCGCTTGCGCAAGCTCGATCTGCTCGCGAAAAGCGCCCTTCTGTATGGCGCGCGGGGAGAGATCATAGTGATAATCGAGGCCTATCTCGCCTATCGCGACGACTTTCTCGCTTGAGGACAGCTCCGCAAGCCTGTCGTATTTGTCATAGTCCGCAGTGACTGCGTCGTGCGGATGTATGCCCACCGCGGCAAAGACGGGCGCGTACTTCTTTGCAAGCTCGACCGCCTTTTCGCTCGACGGCATATCGTATCCGACGCAGATCGCGCTTTCTATCCCGACTTCGGGAAATTCCGCGACGATCCTGTCCGCCTCGGGCAACAATTTTTCATCGTTGAGGTGGCAATGCGTATCGATCATCATCTTACAGTTGCCCCGCTCGGCACGCGTTTTTCGGGCGCGACAAGCACGACTTCCTCCTCTCCGTTTTCATTGACGTAGCACGCGCAGAGCAACATCCCTTGGCTCTCTATGCCTCTGAGTTTCGCCGCTTTGAGGTTGGACACAACGACGACGCGCTTGCCAATCATCTCTTCGGGCTTATAGAATTTTGCGATGCCGCTGACGATCGTGCGCGTCTCCTCCCCCACCTTGACGGAAAATTTGAGCAACTTGTCCGCCTTTTCCACCTTTTCCGCGGTGAGGATTTCGCCGACTCTCAGTTTGATCTTGAAGAAATCGTCGATGGTGATCTCCTCGACGTCGACGATGTTTTCAGGCTTCTTGTCCGTCGCGGGTTTTTCGGACAGAGCGGGCTTTCCCGCCGCCTTCCCGCCGATTTCCGCTTTGGACGGCTTCTCCTCGCCTAACTCGCTCTCGGGAGCGACGCCGCTTGCGACGAGTTCTCCAAGCAATTTCTCCTTGTCCAATCTCGCAAAGAGATACTCGGGTTTCTCTTCCACTTTGAACGTACCTTCCATCCCGAATTTGTCGAGATCGTCGTAGCTTATCGCCTTCGCCCCGCACTGCGCGAGCGCTTTCGCCGACGTCTCGGGCATAAACGGCGCAAGCAACGTAGAGCAGACCGCTATGCTTTCAAGCAGATTGTGCAACACGACCTCCAGCCTGTCCTTTTTGCTCTCGTCCTTTGCGAGGATCCAGGGAGAGGTCTCGTCGATGTACTTGTTCGCGCGGCGCAAAACGGAGAAGATGTCGCCGAGCGCGTCCGCGATATGATAGGAGTCTATGTCGCCGAGAGCCTTGTCTCTCAGCCCCTTCACAGCCGCCGCAAGCTCCGCGTCGACGCTCTCCTCTATGCCTCCCTTCGCGACAGCGCCGCCGAAATACTTGTTGGTCATCGCGACGGTGCGTTGCACGAGATTGCCATAGACGTTGACGAGGTCGCTGTTTATTGCGTCGATTGCCTGTCCCCATCCGATGACGCCGTCGTTTTCAAAGGGCATCTCTTTGAGCATACAATATCTTGTCGCGTCCACGCCGAACGCCTTCACAAGATCGTCCGCATATATGACGTTTCCCTTGGACTTGGACATCTTGCCGCCGTTTTGCATAAGCCACGGATGCCCGTACACCTGCTTTGGCAACGGCAGACCCAATGCCATAAGGAAGATGGGCCAATATATGACGTGAAAACGCACGATGTCCTTGCCTATGACGTGCAGATCCGCGGGCCATTCCGCGTCAAATTGCTCGCTGTCCTCGCCCACGCGATAGCCCGCGCCCGTAATATAGTTTGTAAGCGCGTCCAGCCATACGTACACGACGTGCTTAGGGTCGAAATCCACAGGCACGCCCCACTTGAAGGACGTGCGCGACACGCACAGATCCTGAAGCCCCGGCTTCAAAAAGTTGTTGACCATCTCGTTCTTGCGCGATGTGGGAGTGATGAAATCGGGATGCTCGTCATAATATTTGAGCAACGCGTCCGCATACTTGCTCATCTTGAAGAAGTACGCCTCTTCCTCCGCCATCTTGACCTCTCTGCCGCAATCGGGACACTTACCGTCCACAAGTTGGCTCTCTGTCCAGAAGGATTCGCACGGAGTGCAATACAGCCCCTTGTAGGCGCCCTTGTAGATGTCGCCCTGCTCATACAGCTTTTTGAAGATCTTCTGCACCT
>CANQZE010000034.1 GCA_947628255.1 uncultured Clostridia bacterium
CATCGAATATCAGACCTACATTCTCACGGAAGCCGTTGCAAACCGCGACGCGCAAAGGGCGCTTTCGATTATGGACGTTATCCTCAAGGGCGGCACGCCGGAGCGCGTTTTGCTCTCGGCGATATACGAGCGCTACAGGCGTATGTTGCACATCTCGCTCAACAAGGACAGAAGTTCGGAGCAATTGGCTCAGATCTTCGGCTTCAAAAAGCCAGGACAGGTTTACTTCCTCAAAAAGAGCGCCGACAACTACTCTCAAGTGAGACTCAAATCGACGGTGGACTATCTGCACAATCTGCAATACGACATCGTCTCGGGCGCGAGGAGCGAATCCGGCGCCCTCAGGGAAGCTATTCTCGAACTCTTAGCGGACTGACTTTATATCGGAGGCGAATATGGTTCCAAACAAACTCAATTCCAAATTTTATCTCCCCATATGGCTTGGGTTGATATTTGCGACGGTGGTGTGCAATTTTACAAACATATATTTCACGTCGTCCTCGCTTATCGCGGAGGGCGCTTCGCTGAGCAGGCTGGATATTGCGGTGAGCGTGATAGAGATGCTGTTCTCTGACGTGATCGTACCCTCTCTGCTCACCGTGCTGTGCGCGTTTATCGTGTATCGCATAGGTTTTTCGCGCTTTGTGCGTTGCGTCTCGCGCAACGATTTTGTGTATTGGGTGATGCTGTTCATTTCCGCGTCGCGACTGCTGATGGGTTTTGTGTACGCGTTTGCCATCATCAATATCAACGTCTATTATTGCACGACGGGCTTTTTGTCCACGCTGTGCAACGGCGCGGCGATGATGATTATGTTCTTCGTGGTGTTCAAGCGCCTGTATCGCTTCAACCCGACGGAGGAATACAACGCTTTCAGGACGTGGGCGACGTGGTTTATGATTGGCGGCGGCATAGAGGCGATAATCGGCAACGGAGCGGTCCTAATCCTGCTTGACAATCCGTCTCTTCTCTCAGAGCTGTTCGGCATAGATATCGCGGCAAGCGGCACAGTCCTCACGGCGGGCTGCGTGACGGGGATGGCGATCTATCTCGCCTATCTCATCGCAATCATAGTCATCGGCGAGACGCTAAAAAAGAAATCCCGCTCCTTCCTCGATCCCGCTACCCGCGGCGACTATTATGACTCGCACTCATCCGCGCCCTACTCCCTGCGCAGCGACGCGCAGGACGTTTTCGGGCAGGTGGACGGCGACGCGCCCGACTCGTCCGACGACAACGTGTTTGACGAATTCGATATCTGACAAAATCTTTGTCTCCTTTTTGAGACGGGAGGAAAAATATGGACTACAATTTTGTGGAATTTGCAAAACATATCAGCCCGTTTGCCGCGATCGACGCGGTGATAGTTGCGGTGGTACTCGTCGTGATGTTGCTCTTTTTCATCTACAAGCGCAACGTCAAGGTGCTGTGCCTGCTTCTGCTCGGCTGTATTTTGGAGATCGCGGTGCAGACGCTCTCGGCGTACTATCCCGACCAACATATTCTGGAAGTCGCGAAATACGTTATGCATTACGTCGTGATCTTCGACATCGTTTGCTCCTGCGTCGTGTATCAGAACGACTTCAAAAACATATTCCAAAAAGTTTCCAGCCAGCGCCAATTCGAGGTGCATACCAGCGACGATGAGCTGAGAGAGGCGACCGCCGAGATCCTCACAGCCTGTCAGGATATGTCAAAACAGGACGTCGGCGCGATCATCATCATCGACTCCGTCGGCGATATCCACGAGAACATCCTCGACACAGGCACTCGCTTGGGCGCAACGCTCTCCGCGCCCCTGCTCGAGAGCATCTTCAACACAAAAGCGCCCCTGCACGACGGCGCCGTCATTGTGCGCGGAAACAAGATCGTAGCCGCGGGCTGTTTTCTCACGCTCACTCAACGCAACGTCAACAAGGAGATGGGGACTCGCCACCGCGCCGCGATCGGCGTCACCGAGGAGACGGACGTCCTCTCCATCGTCGTCAGCGAGGAGACGGGCATAATTTCCGTCGTCAAACACGGCGAGATCAAGCGCTATATGACGATGGACAAGCTCAAGGACGAGATCGAGGAAGCCTACGGCATCTCCCCCACCGCCATCGCTATGCGCGAGGCAAACAATCGCAAAAAGAAAAAGCGCAAGAGCGGCAGATTCTATTGATTTGCCCTCGGCTCATCTTATTGAATTGACTGCGTCAGATTTATTGATTCGAACAAATTTATTGATTTGATTTGGACGCAGTTCAAATGCGGCAAGCGACAAATTTGCTTGCCGCTTTCATTTGGCGCAAGCAAAACCCGTTTTCCCCGCCCGCGTTTTTCAAATGCAAAAAGCATAGTTTTTCACTTTTGCAGTTTCTGCATTCCGTTTATTCCGATATCTCGGTTATTCCGTCATTACGATCGTTTCGTCATCTCGGCTGTTTACGATTTGTCTGTTTTGACAATATGGCAACAGTTTTCCTACACGTAAAACGCGGCGGAGAATTGACTCCGCCGCGTCGTCATTGTTGCGTATGCGCTCAATTTACGCCTTCGGGCCTGTCTAACGTGGTCTCGTTGTAGCCGGAATAGCGGATCGTGAGCGATTCGTTTTGCAGATTCATACTTTGGAGTATCGCCTTGTCGGTTATGGTGACTTCCGATATGAACCCGTCCTGCACCTTAAAGCGATATTCCACGATGTGCATATCCGTGGGATCGTAGCCCCTCACGACATACTCTTTTGTTCTCTCGTCGTACTTGGAAAGCACAAACAGCACGTCGAGCGGCATACCGCCGTCCACGATCGCTTGCGCAAAGTTGTAATACCAAAGATCCGCTTTATGCGCCTCGTCGGGTTCTGGCGCGCGCATACCCTGCGACCAAGCGCCGAACTTGTACGTCATATCCATAGTCGGCTCTGCGTTCCTTGTCCAAGTTGTCGTAATGTCGTCGCTCCACTCTCTGTACACTTGCAAGAGATCCACTTCTGTGGGGTAGCCGCTTGGGACAGTTCCTGCCGGATACACCAATGTTCCCGTAGTCAACGCTCTTTCACCCTTGATGACGTCTGTCGTAAGCGTCAAAGGAATATCCGACATAATGGCGTCGAATTTCATACGGAAGTTGCTTGCGTTTGCAGAGTTTTCAATTGCTTGCGCAAACTCCGCTCTTACAGTCTCGTCCGCCTGTCCGAGTTTGGGCAAGGAAAGGGAGACCTCGTTGTATTTTGAGAATTCCAGCACGGTATCTGCGCCGCTCTTGAGTCCCAATGTGGCGAGATAGCCGTTCTTTACTGTGATCACGCAATCGAAATTGCTGTTTTTGAATGTATATTCGTCTTTTTGCTGATCCCAATTGAAAGTGTAATTTTCGCTTGAGAATTTGCTTTCGACGTCGCGCTTGAAGGACATCAGCTCGCTCACATCGTCGATGTACGTTGCGGGATCGGAGTCAAGCTCTGCCCTCAGCCACTGTCCAGACGCGTCCGAATACATCCAGACCTTGCCGTCTGAGACAGCGCGCAGGATGTTCAAAATATCCACGTTTTTGGAGTTTGTCCACTTGGCGTTTGCAAGTTGATTTTTGTGATCGAACTGCTCAACGATTGTGAGACCGCTCTGCTCGAAGAAGCGCTTCGCTTCATAGGAGCTTGCCTCAAAGGACTTTTTCAGCGCCGCGCGCAACTCCTCGTCGGACAGCCTGATCTTGGGCAGCTCTATTGTCGTCTTGTTGTAATTGCTGAATTCATAGGTTTGCGTACGTGAGGAGTTTTTCGGAGTCTTTGACAATTTTTCGATATATCCGTTTTTGAAGCTGAACGAGTATTTTGCGCCGTCTATCTCGACATTCCACGTTTCTTCAAACGGATCGTACTCCATATCCTCATATTTGCAGTCCTTGAGATCTTTGACGGGATATGCAAACGCCGCGTCATAAGTCTTTTCGGATTCCGTTTTCGAATATGTGCCATATTCTGCCTTATATTCATAAAGCGTGCCGTTTTCGAAAACGTAATAAGTGTTGTAATAGCTGTTATAGCCCGACTTGTTGTTTACGAAATCAAGCCAATATTCGTAATTGTCGTTATTGTATGTGACGGATTTCGCCTCAAGCGACGCTTTCAGCGCCGCGTCGAAAACTTGTTTGTCGGGTTTTGGCTCCGCTTCTTCCACATCGGGACCGAGTTGTTCGACATTTGTATCTGCCAAATAGCTGTTGGATTTATATGTGAGCGTGACGGTTTTTTCATTCGCGTCCTTAAAGCTGAAGGATCCGTCTTGCGTCATTCTGTATCTGACGCCGTCGATCTCAAATTCATAGGCGCTGTTTTTCCACTCGACAAGAGAATAATACGTGTCTTGATCTATTATGGGGTTCATAAAATAGCCATACGGATCATATGTGAAAACATTCGGCTCCGATGTCGCTTTCACTCTTCTCCAGCCGCTGTTCTTTTTGATATTGAAGCGCCACCATTCGCCGTCAATATTGCCGAAATAATCCTTTTCTCCGGCGATATAATATATGTCGACCTTGCCTTTATCGGCAATATAAGTGGCGGCAACAACATCGTTGCCGATCTTATACTCTATCGAGTAATCGTCCGTATCAGAATTGAGCTTGCTTCTCAATTTCCTAAAACTGCTATCAAATTTATCATATGTTTTTGTCTCGATATGATAGATGTTGTCAAGCGACTTATTCAAGAAGTTTTCCACCGTATCCTTGTAGACCGTGACATCGTCAGATTCGTCGTCATACCAAACATAAAAAGCATTTTCATCGTTGATATTCTTAAGCTCTACAGGCGTCTTTGAGAAAGTGAGAATAAAACCGAATCCACCGTCATCCCCGGGATAGTACTTATTTGAGCTTTTGAGTCCGACAAGCTCCCCCTTGTCGTTAAAGCTGAGTACCGGTGTATTATAATATATCCAGTCACCTGTGACAACACGGAATATATCACCGTAAAATGCATTCACAATAACCGTCTCGAAGAAATTATTGCAATAATCAGCGTCCGTCCAACCGTTAAACTCTGAGTCTTCAAATCCAAGTTGCTTATACAATTCTTCCTTTACATAATTTGCATAGCCCGTGTGTACATCGGCGAACATCGCGTCGAAGGCGCTCATAAGATAATCATAGGCAGAGTCGGTATTTTCAAAATCGCCGTGTTCCAAAATGTCATTTACGATAAATCTGCTGTATGCGTTTTCCCCCGCCAATGCCGACAGGAAGTGTGTAAACTCATCCTTTGAGACGGGTGCAGTCACGTACTTGAAATAGGTGATATTGTGCAACGCGTCCAAGAAGTCCATATCTTTAATTTTTTCGTCATAGAAAACCCCGATATCATCTCGATAAATACTTACATCCCCCGTCCAAATCCCATCGTCGGGAGCTTCGACCAAATACCCTTCGCCTTTGCTGCGAACAAAATTTTCGTATCCGGACAACATCATTGCAAGGCCGATCTTCGCCGCGTCGAAATCCAAATATGCGCCGTAATCGAAATTTTCAAGTTCCAACTTTCTCTCGCTCTGATCCGAGGTCCCTTCTATATTTCCGTCTTGATCATAGTAGACGTCATACGATCCGGAAAACTTTTCATCGTTTCTGATATAACATTCGTAAAACCTTTTTTGCGACTGCGAATATTCATAAGAACTCAAAATATCGCAACTGTGCGTCGCATAATTGCCGCGAAAATAAATCGAATTTTCTTGGTCATCCGAATCCTCATCATTCAACTCGGTCGCTTCAAATCCCGCATAATCGGCTTCCAAGATCTTCTTGACCGACGCGCCAACATACGCCTTGTCGTTATTGTCATTCTTGTCCCTGTTGAACAACGAGCAGGACGTCAGTCCCACGACGAGGCAAGCGATGAGAAGCGTTGTCGCAACTATGATCGCTATCTTCTTTTTCATTTCAAAAATCCTCCGTAACAAGATTGAAAATATTATAGTTAAATCAAACCATAAAGTCAAATCAAATGCGAAAACATATAGTTAAATCCTATAGTAAAATAAGCGCAAAGGAGGAAATGAATTTTCGTAAACTGCCCGAGGAGGTCAAGCGCTCCGTCGCGGGCGTCGTGAACGCCGTCCCGAATTTGAGAGACCGAACGAGGCGCTTTTTGACGTTTTCATTTCCACACGCGAGGAGCAATTTTTTTTGTTGCATTTTCTGCTACGACGCGCGCATTCTTCCCTTGCGCGGCAGACGCGCGTATGAACCTATCCTTGCGCGCATTAATAAAATATAGCAAAGAAGATCGGAGCCGGATATGAGAGTATGCAAGTTTGGCGGTACGTCGATGGCGGACAGCGAGAGCATAAAAAAAGTTGTGGAGATAGTGCGGCGTGACGCGAGCCGCAAATATATCGTTGCGTCTGCGCCCGGCAAACGCGACAAAGCCGACGTCAAGATCACGGACGCGCTTTACGACTGCTATGCCGCGCTCGACGGAGGGGACTTTGATTCCGCATTTGACAGCATAACGCAACGTTTTATGAGCATAACGGAAGGTTTAAGTCTCGATTTGGACATATGCGCCATTCTCGACGAGGTCAAAGCGAGCATTCTCAAAGAGCGCTCCCGCGACTTCACGGCTTCGCGCGGAGAGTATCTTTCCGCGCTGTTGCTGTCCAAGGCTTTGGGCGCGACTTTTGTGGACGTCGCGGGGCTGATCAAATTCAAAGAGAGCGGCGAGCTTTTGTTGGACGAGTCGCTCGCCCTCATCAGATCCCGCCTCGAGGGCGTGGAGCGCGCCGTCCTGCCCGGGTTTTACGGCTCGCTACCCGACGGCAAGATCAAGACTTTCTCCCGCGGAGGCAGCGACATTTCGGGCGCGATCGTCGCGAGCGCTGTCGGAGCGGACGCCTATGAAAATTGGACGGACGTGGACGGTTTCCTGTCGGCGGATCCGCGCGTCGTCAAATCCCCGAAACTCATCGATTACCTCAGCTACAACGAACTTCGCGAGCTGTCCTATATGGGCGCCGAGGTGCTTCATCCCGAGGCTATCTATCCCGTGAGGCGAGCGGGCATCCCCATCCACATCAAAAACACGTTCCATCCCTCCGCGGCGGGGACGACGATCGTTGCCAACGCTCGGCAT
Organism: uncultured Clostridia bacterium; assembly: GCA_947628255.1. Lineage (GTDB taxonomy): Bacteria > Bacillota > Clostridia > Christensenellales > CAG-917 > CAG-475. The sequence continues at coordinate 7,115 of CANQZE010000034.1, forward strand.
ATGAGCGATTTTGGAGTCATCACGGGCGTCGCGGGCAAAAAGGGCTTTTCCATCATCAACATCGAAAAGGAGATGATGAACAGCGAGATCGGCTTCGCGCGGCGCGTGCTGTCCGTGTTCGAGAGCGAGGGAATATGTTTCGAGCATATGCCGTCCGGCATAGACACGCTGTCCGTGGTCGTGCGCGACGAATATCTGAGCGGCAAATTGCCGTCGCTGATCGCGGCGCTTTGGCGAGCCACCGAGGCGGACAGTATCGAAGTGCAGTCCGGACTTTCGCTCATCGCGACGGTCGGACACAATATGGCGTCGCATCAAGGCACGGCGGCAAAAATCTTCAAGGCCCTCGCCGAGCGGCACATCAACGTCCGAATGATAGATCAAGGCTCGTCGGAGCTGAATATCATCGTCGGCGTCGACACTTTCGACTATGAAAAGGCGATCCGCGCCATCTACGAGCAATTTTGCCAAAACGAAAGCGAAATTTGACGTCGCGCGCACAGCCGCGCGAAATTCTGTTTTATCCGCAAAGTTTTATCCGAAAAAAATGCGGCGGACGCTTTTTTGCGTTCGCCGCGGCAAATGTTGTTGAAATCAAATTTTCGACCGTCAATTTTCGGGGATATACTCGTTGACCTCGAGGATCTCAAAAGACAGTTTTCCGTCGCTCACCGTGATCTTGTACTTTGCGGCTAGATTCTTTTGCGCGTCGAGTTTTTGCGTGCCGAGGATCTCATTGACAATAAATGAGTCGCCCTCTTCGCCGTCCACAACGCAACCGCTGCGCAGATAGAACTCTTTCGCGTCCGCCAAACTCCCGACATACGGTATTCCCTTGCCCTCTTCGACCTTCTCGTCGGGCGAGGCGAGTTCCGCTTGATACAGCGGCAACAAAAACTCCGTCGGGAAGCCGTTGTCGCCCTCTATCTCCGCCGTGCAATTGCTGATATAGTAGTTGATCTGTTTTTTGGCGAACAATGTCCCCTTTGCGGGAGAATAGCGCTTGATGAACAAGATGTCCGAAAACGCGCGCCACTCGCCTTCCGCAAAGATATGCCCCACTCTCTCGACAAGGATCAAGTCCTCATCGGGCATACTCACGTCCAGACTGTCCTCTGCGGAGATCTCCTTGGCAAGCTCGAACAGCGTAGGCTGAGTGCTTTTGAAATATTTGACGCCGTGCGGCAGTTCGTTTATTGTGGAAGCCGCGGTCTTGACGGGCAAAGTGAGATCTTCGCCACGCCTGAACGCGCTCTCGAATATCTCTTTTTTACCGCCTATGAAATTTTCATCGTCGCACGCCGCAAACAGCAGACAAAGCGTCGCTATCATCACGACGGCTATCACAGCGCAAATGCTTTTCTTTCCTATCTTTGTCATAAAGCACCTCATTTCACGCTACATTATATCACATATTTTTCAAAATGCAAATAATATCGGCGTTGCGCGAAATTGTAAGAAATTTGTAATGGATTTGTCACGCAAATGCAAGGATGACGCGCCACAATGTATGTGTAAAAAAAATTTGCGAGGTGCATATGAAAGATCGCATTACGGTGGCATTGACGGGCGCGAGCGGAAATATGGGGATGGAAACGCTGTCCCAACTTATGGAGCTTGACTGCGTTGTCAAAGTGAAAGCGCTTTTGCTCAACGAGAGGCGAGAGAGACGTTACGCGCGCTCCGTTCGCAAAAAATACGGCGAAAGAGTGCAGATCATCTTCGGCAACGTGGCGGATATGGAAAAATGCCGCGCGCTTATAAAAGACGCGGACTATGTGTTGCATCTGGCGGCGGTGATTCCTCCCCTTGCGGACCACTATCCAAAGGAGACCGACGACTGCAATCGGGTCGGCACGATAAACCTCGTCAACGCCGTGGAGGAGCTTGGAGACGAGCAGCCCAAATTCGTACATATCTCGACGGTGGCTATCTACGGCAACCGCAACTACAAACATCCTTGGGGACGCGTGGGCGATCCGCTCATCTCGAGCGTGTACGACGACTATTCCGCAAGCAAGATAAAGGGCGAAAGATACGTGCTAGACAGCGACCTCAAATGCTGGGTCGTGCTGAGACAGACGGGGATGTTGCACAACCGTATGCTCACCAACAATATGAAGGACGGATTGATGTTCCACACCTGTTTCAACGCTCCCATCGAGTGGGTGACCGCGCGCGACAGCGGCAGACTTTTGAAAAACCTCGTGCAAAAGGACGCGTCGGGAAATCTGGACGATACGTTTTGGAAAAAGTGCTACAACATCGGCGGCGGCGCACGCAACAGAGTGACGGGCTACGACACTTTCGATCAGGGTTTCAAAATCATCGGCGGCTCCACGGAAAAATTTATGAAACCTCAATGGAATTCGCTGAGAAACTTCCACTGTATGTGGTTTGAGGACAGCGACGTTTTGAACGACTATCTCGACTTCCAACGCGAGGATATCCGCGATTATTGGAACGAGATCCTCAAAAAGCACAGCTATTATCGCGTCGCGAAGATTTTCCCCTCGGGACTCATCCGCAAGCTCGCCATCGAGCGCCTGCTCAAGGACGAAAACGCGCCCCGCAAGTGGATCAAGAGCGACGACGCCGGCAAAGTGCGCGCATTTTTCGGCAGTCCGGAAAACGTCGTCAATATGCCCGAGGATTGGAGCAAATTCCCCGTCCTCGCAAAGGGCCAGCTTGCCGACGGTAGCATAGACTACGACGATATGCGAAACATCGACCACGTCCTGCAAAACGGATATCACCTCAATCACGGCTACGACGAGTCCAAACCCGACAGCGAACTTGACATCAATGATATGCGCGACGCGGCGGCTTTCAGAGGCGGCAGATGCGTCTCGGAGAGTATGACAAAGGGCGACCTCTACACAAAACTCGAGTGGGAGTGCCACGACGGGCATCGCTTTTTCGCCTCGCCCTACACCGTGCTGAAAGCGGGACATTGGTGTCCTCAGTGCTGTCAGCCTCAACCGTGGGACTATGACAGGCTGTCCAAATTTATGCCCTTCTACGCACAAGTGTGGTACGACACGCACGCCAAGGGAGAAAACCGCACCTATTGGTTCGATCGCGAACACAATGCGCGCTTCACAAAGTTCTGATGTGCAAAATGAGGAGATAAACTATGGATTCTGCAATTATATATGTGTTTTCGGGCACAGGCAACACCAAAAAAATTTGCGATCTCTACAAAGCGGAATTTGAAAAGAGCGGCGTGAAAACAACGCTCTTCGAGTTGAAGGGAGACTTGAGTTCCCTTCCCTCTCCCGACGATTTCGATCTTGTCGGATTCGCCTATCCCATACACGGTTTCAACGCGCCGCACATTATGCTCGATCTCGCAAAGGCGTTGCCCAAGCGCAAAAATGGGGACGAGAAAAAGTATTTCGTTCTCAAATCCTCGGGCGAGCCGCTCAGGACAAACGACATCTCCTCCATCAAGATGCGCGCCCTGCTCAAGAGGCGCGGATACAGACAATTTGCCGAGTATCACTATGTGATGCCCTACAATATGATCTTCCGCCACACCGACGACAGAGCGACAAAGATGTGGCGCGTCGCAAAGGCTCTCGCCCCGATCGAAGCGCGCGAGACGATGGATGAGACTCCGCATATGCCAAAAGGCGTGCCTTTCGGCGCGTTTATCGCTTGGCTCTTCCGCATAGAACAGCCCGCGATGAGGGTCAACGGCAAGCTGTTCAAGGTGGACAAAGAAAAGTGCGTCGGCTGCAACAAGTGCGTCAATTCCTGTCCGATGGGCAACATAACCCGCGACGAAAACGGCAATTTCCGCTTCGGCGGGAACTGTCTGATGTGTACGCGCTGTTCCTTCGGCTGTCCGACGGACGCTTTTGACATCGCCCTGCTGAACGGTTGGCGCGTCAACGGCAAATACGACTTCGACTATAGCGGCGAAGCCCAACCCGACAAGCACGCGAGATATTGCAAAAAGGCGTACGAGAGGTATTTTGCCGCCGCCGAACAAAAAATCCGTTGTGCAAATCGAAATAATGATGTAGAATGAATTATACAAAGTCAGACAGAGGGTAAAAATGAGAAAAATTCTTATTGCCGAAGACAATATCGAAATTTCCGATATGATGCGCAACTACCTGCTCAAAGCGGGAGATATGACGGTGTATCAGGCGTTTGACGGCGCGCAGGCGCTGGATATGGCGTCAAACATCGATCCCGATCTCGTGT
>CANQZE010000035.1 GCA_947628255.1 uncultured Clostridia bacterium
TCCGCAGGCGAAAAAGCTGAGAGATGGGGGGAAGGCGGCTGACGTCGTCCTCGGCGCGAGGTGCGCGGATCTTTTGACATACAAAGAGGAATTGTCGGCTTGCGCAAAGGCTGCGTATTTTGCTACGGACGACGGCTCTTGCGGAGCCAAGGGTACAGTGTGCGACGTCTTGGACGGCTTGTTGAAGAGCGGCAAAAAATACGATTGCGTTTTCGCCGTGGGGCCTCTTGCGATGATGAAAGCCGTTTGCGCGCTCGCGGGAAGCTACGGCGTCGCGACCGTTGTGAGTATGAATTCGATGATGGTTGACGGAACGGGGATGTGCGGCTGTTGCAGAGTGACCGTGGGCGGAAAGATAAAATATGCTTGCGTCGACGGCCCCGAGTTTGACGGCAGTCAAGTGGATTTTGACGAGGCGATCTCAAGGAGCCGTATATACAAAGAGCAGGAGAGAGATCACTTGTGCAGACTGAGGGGGACAAGATGACGACATCAAGACATCCTATGCCTGCGCGGGACGCCGCGCAACGCGTCAAAACTTTTGAAGAGGTTGCGCTCGGATATACGCGAGCCGTCGCCGTCGAGGAAGCTCAGCGCTGTCTCGGTTGCAAAAACGCGCCCTGTATGAAGGGCTGTCCCGTCGGCGTGCGCATACCATCGTTTATTGCGAAGCTCAAGCAAAACGATTTGAGCGGCGCCGCGGATATACTTTTTGAGGACAACAATTTGCCCGCAGTCTGCGGCAGGGTGTGTCCGCAAGAGAGTCAATGCGAAGGCCTTTGCGTGAGAAACAAACTTGACGGCGCAGTCGCGATCGGCGCGTTGGAACGCTTTGTCGCGGACAACTCCTCGAAGTCCGTCGGCGCGTGCGCTGAGACGTGCGGCAAGGTGATAAAGGTCGCCGTTGTGGGATCGGGTCCCGCGTCGCTTTCCTGCGCGGCGGATCTTGCAAGATACGGCGCACAAGTCACCGTGTTCGAAGCGTTGCACACGGCAGGCGGCGTGTTGGCGTACGGCATACCCGAATTCAGATTGCCGAAAGAGATCGTGCGCCGCGAGATAAGCAACATACAGGCGATGGGCGTCAAATTTGCGCTCAACGCCGTCATCGGCAAGACAATTTTCGTCGACGAATTGCTTGAGGACTTCGACGCCGTGTTCATAGGGAGCGGAGCGGGCGTTCCGTCGTTTATGGGCATAGAGGGAGAGAATCTCAACGGCGTGTATTCCGCAAACGAATATCTGACGCGCGTCAATCTTATGGGAGCGTACAAGGAGTCGTCCGTCACGCCGCTGTTGCGAGGCAAAAACGCGGTCGTCGTGGGCGCGGGAAATGTGGCTATGGACAGCGCTCGCACGGCTCGCAGACTTGGCGCGGACGTCAGGCTTGTATATAGAAGGAGCAGAGCCGAGATGCCCGCTCGCGCGGAAGAGATAGAACACGCCGAGGAAGAGGGCGTCAAATTTGATTTGTTGGTCAATCCCGTCGCGATATTGGGCGACGACCTCGGCAGAGTGAGAGGCGTGAGGCTTGTGCGGATGGAACTCGGCGATCCCGATCCGGACGGCAGGCGCAGACCTCTGCCCATCGAAGGAAGCGAATTCGAGATTGATGCGGACGAGGTCATCGTCGCGCTCGGTACGACTCTGAATCCTCTCATCAAAAACAGTATGCCTCAGTTGGAAACAGGCAGAAAAGGCACTTTATGCGTCGATAATGACGGCAGAACGTCTGTTTCGCGCGTATATGCGGGCGGAGACGCGACTTCAGGCGCGGCGACGGTTATCCTCGCTATGGGGGCTGGGAAGCGCGCCGCAAAGGCGATCATCGACGACGCAAAGGCAAGGTGACGTATGAATATGTTTTTGGATTATGTGAAAATTTTCATCAAGGCGGGCGACGGCGGCGACGGAAAAATCTCTTTCCATCGCGAAAAGTTCGTCCCCAACGGCGGCCCCGACGGCGGCGACGGCGGAAAGGGCGGCGACGTGGTCTTTGTCGCGGACAAGGGAATCAATACATTGATCGATTTTCGTTTTCAGAAGTTTTACAGAGCGGAGAACGGCGGCGACGGCGAAAACAAGAACAAGACGGGACGTTCTGCCCCCGATCTCGAAGTTCGCGTACCCGTAGGCACCGTCGTGAGAGACACCGAGAGCGGAAAGATCATCGCGGACCTGTTTGAGGACGGAGAGAGGATCACGCTTCTGACGGGCGGCCGCGGAGGCAAGGGAAACAGTCGCTTTGTACATTCCCAAAGGCAGGCGCCGTCATTCTCGCAACTCGGCGAAAAGACAAAGGAACATCAAGTCACGCTCGAACTCAAGACCATCGCCGACGTAGGGCTTGTGGGCTTCCCAAATGTTGGCAAGAGTACGCTGCTCTCCGTGCTGACAAGCGCGAAGCCCAAGATCGCCAACTATCATTTTACGACGATAAATCCCAACCTCGGCGTCGTGCAACTCTATGACGACAGCTTTGTGATCGCGGACATACCCGGACTCATCGAAGGCGCGAGCGAAGGCGCGGGATTGGGGCATTATTTCCTCAGACACATCGAGCGCGTGCGCCTCATCGTGCATATTGTCGATATCAGCGGCAGCGAAGGCAGAGATCCCGTTGACGATTTCGAGAAGATCAACAACGAGCTTGCCACCTACAGCGAAGCGCTTGCCGCCATACCGCAGATCGTCGTCGCGGGGAAGGCGGATCTGCTTGAGGACAGAGACGTTGTAGAGGCGTTTGAAAAGAAGATAAAACAAAAAGTTTTTGTGATATCAGCGCTCACGCACGAGGGGATAGACGAACTTCTTGCCGCGATAAAGAGCAAGGTGGACGAACTTCCGCCCCCGCAACGCATCCAACCCGACGAGGATTTCGAGCTTGAACCCAAGGCGGATCAGAGATTCGAGATATATAGGCTGGACGACGGTTCGTTTGTCGTGGAAGGCGGGCTTGTCGACTTCCTGGAGCAGAATGTCACGCTGGATTCCCGCGAAAGTTTCGCGTTTTTCCAAAAAGTACTCAAGGATCGCGGCGTCATATCGGAACTCAAAAAGCGCGGTATGAAAGAGGGCGACACCGTCGTCATTGGCGACGTCGACTTCGAGTGGATGGATTGAATTTCCCCAAATATCAAACGAAAACGCTCGCTCATCGCGGGCGTTTTTCGATTTGGTCATTTTTTAGAGAGGCTTCGTATTTCAGCAATTTTTTGTATTGCATTCGCCAATAGATGTGTTTGAGCGGAGGACACAACGCCGAGAGCGTGTTGAGCAACGGGAAGAGAGGAAATGTATACACGCGCTTGTTTGCGTTTTCCACTCCTCGCAAAATTCTGTCTATAGCGGGAGACAGGTCCTGCTTCGGCGTCGGCAACTCCACATTGTCCGCGTTGACGCCTTTCACCGCCGAGACGTAAAAATCCGTGTTGATGGCGACGGGGTATATCGCGGTCAGCGAGATATTTTTCGGCAGTTCCGCGCGGAGCGCCTCTTCAAATGCGTTGAGCGCCGCTTTTGTCGCGCCGTAGAGCGCGTATCCCGGCACGGGAATCTTGCCTATGCCCGACGCCGTCAGCACAAATTGTCCGCTCGCCCCGCCGAGCATATCGGCGAATTTTTCATAGCTGTAGATGGGAGAAAATACGTTGGCGGCGAAGATGTCGCGTATGCTGTCAAAGTCCGCGCTTTTGAGCCTCTCGAAATAGCCGAAACCTGCGTTTGCGAAAAATATGTCCGCGCAGCCCGTTTCAGCGCGGATGAAATCGAACAGGTCGTCGACGGCGGAGCGATCCGATATGTCGCGCACAAACGTTTTGACGTTGTCCGAGTTGAGCGTTTTGAGCCTGAAATCGCGTTTGTCGACCGCGATCACTCTGTTGTGCGGCGCAAGTCTTTTGAGCAATTCGAACCCAATGCCGCTGTTTGCGCCTGTTATGACGACGCGCTTTTGAGATATCATTTTTCCTCCAACTCCTCGATCGAGATCTGATTTGGCGTCGACGTCACCGCGTTTTCAAACTCCGCCGTCAATTTCGGCGATGAAAAATTGCCGTTTCCTAGCGGCGTGAGCGTGAGCAGAGCGAGCAACAGCGACAGCGATCCGACCGTGATATAATATATTTTGAGCGGCGTGATGAAAGATACCAACGTCAACAGCACTCCCGAAAACGCATACGATTTGAAATTTGCGCGAGAGAGCGCGATCTGCAACGCGCCTTTCAGCGAGAATTTTTCCTTGACGGGCTTGAGGTCGGGAAGCGCGCCGTGCTTTTTGAGAAGCGTATATATCGTTTTGACGCGCACGAGGTCGAGTTTGACTCCCTCGAGCTGGGCGACGGTGTACGCGCGCCTGTCCACGCTCTTCGCGACGAGGAAGATCTTGCGACGATCATATTTTTTCGCGAGCGTCGCCGCGGCTCCGACATCGCCGATTCCCAACGACGAAAAGCGAAAGTTGGAGATGATTATGCTCCTCTCGAGCAAAATGAAGTTGGCGCCCGTCCGTATATCGGGATTTTTGATGACGCTTTTCAAAAGCGAGACAATATACTCGTTGCCGCGTATGCCAAACTCCAACGCGAGCCTGTCGTATGTATAAGGTTTGCCGAGTTTAAGTCGGATGTATCTGAATGTGATCACGGCTATCAGCGTGAGCGTGCAGGACATTATGAGCGCGGGCAACGCGCCGTCGAAAACAAGCGCCGTCCAAACGAACGTCAGCAAAAACGTGATGACCGTGACAGAAATGTAGTCGAAAAATTTTGCCATAGATCAATTGTTGCCCTCGGCGCGAAATTTAATCGAATTTTGCGGATTTTTTGCGAGCGCTATTGAAATTGGGACGCGCGGCGGGTATAATTGAAATATGGCTTTGACATTGATCTTCGGAGGCGCTTTCGACCCTCCTCACAGCGAACACGTCGCAATGTGCAAAGCGGCGACGCAACAGCTCGGCTCGGACAGGCTCGTGCTTGTTCCGACATATCTTCCGCCGCACAAGAGCGCGGGGACGCTCCCGTTTGAAACGCGCGCAAGGCTTGCTCAAGCCGCGTTTGACGGTTTGAACGCCGTCGTGGATCGCATTGAAGAGGAGCGGGGCGGAAACAACTATTCCGCGCTCGTTTTGCCTTTGCTCAAACAAAAGTACGGCGATATCGTCTATCTCATCGGCGGGGACAGCCTGCAATATTTCGACGAGTGGTATCATCCGGAAGACATATTGAAGGTGTGTCCTATCGCGGTGGGAGCAAGAGCGGGCTACGACGATGTGAAAGCGCGCGCGAGCTATCTTCAAAAGCGTTACGGCGGAAAATTTTTGCCCATAGATTTCGAGGGGAAGGACATAGCATCGTCAACTTTGAAGGCGAAACTCCTGCTCGGCGAGGAACCGGAATGTCTGCCAAAGCCCGTTTTGGATATCATAGAGAGAGAAGGACTTTTCGAACAATATTTTCCCACGCTTGAAAAGCTCAAAGGATATCAGAGCGAGGATCTGTTTGCGCACAGCAAAGCCGTTGTGACGCGCGCGGTGGATTTCAACAGCAAGCACAACCTCAAACAGCCGTTCGAAAAGGTCTTTCTCGCGGCGCTTTTGCACGACAACGCAAAACAACGTCCGTCTCTCGACGGGCTGGACGTGCCTAAGGACGCTGTGGGGACGCCCGTGTTGCATCAATTTTTGGGCGCGGAAAAGGCAAGGCGGGATTTTGGGATCGAGGATAGGGAAATTTTGGACGCCATCCGCTATCACACGACCGCAAAAGCGAATATGAGCGGACTTGAAAAACTCATCTACACCGCGGACAGCCTCTCCGACGACAGAATGTACGCCCCCATCCCCGAACTCAGACGAATCGCTATCGAGGATTTCGACAAAGGTTTTCGGGCGACGTTGAAATTTACATACGACAAGTTACTCTCTAGAGGCAAGGGGATATATCCGCTCACGGTCGACGCCTACAGATACTATATCGAGGAAGGGAAAAGTTGAACGCGCGAGCGCTATCAAAAATGATCCAAACATAAGGAGGAGTTTATGCAACCTATAGAACTCAAACAGATCATCTGCAAGGAACTTGACGAACACAAGGCGGTGGACATCACCGTGCTGTATGTCGAGCATCTCACCGTGATGGCGGATTACTTTATCATCTGCACGGCAAAGAGCGCAAGGCAAGTGAATTCTTTGGGCGAATTTGTCATCGATAGGGTGGAGAAAGAAGGACTGCGCCCATTGCACACGGACGGACTCGGCGACGGAAAGTGGTGCGTGTTGGACTACGGCGGAGTCATCGTACACATTTTCAACGACGAGACGCGAATGTTCTATTGCCTCGAGAAACTTTGGTCCGACGGCGGGAATATCGAAAAATACCCCAATAAAGACTGAAAAGTATTCTAAATTCATTTGATTTTAAGAATACTTGTTGCATTTAACCATAAAAGAGACGTCGTTTTTAGGCGTCTCTTTTGCGAAACTACAGGTTTTCTTATCTTCTCAACAGCGCTGTTTCGTACAGTTCGAGCGCTTCCTCTTCGGTCATATTGTCGTCGATCCTGCGATAAAGATCGAGATCGAAAGCAAGTATTATATCCTCGTTGCCAAAAAGTTCTCTGAGATCGTTTTCGAGAGTTTGCCGCGCCCTGTCGCGCTCGCTTTTGAGATAGAAAGGCGACGTCAACGCCGCGATCAATATCTTTCCGTCCGCTTCGATTCCTCTTGCCGCTTCGATAAATTTTTCTTCGTACACTCTGCTCAAAAGCGCGTCGAGATCGCCGTCTTCGTCAGTCGTCAATTGCGGAAAAGAAGGGAAGGATGTTTCGGGAAGGCGGCTCATTTCTCCGCTGTCGTCGGGATATAGCGGAAGCGGAGTCGGCTTGTCTTTGCCGTCAAGATATGCAAAAACGTTCAGACTGCCCGTCGACGCATTGTCTTTGACATATCTGATCTCACAGGTTTGCGCGCAAGCGCTTTCAGGGGGAATGTAATACGTTGTCATAGGCGTATTATGCCTCAAAATCAAAAAAGTTTTCATATATTGTTGACAGAAGAATTTTGCGGATATACTATATTATTGCTTCGGGGCGAGGTGCGATTCCTCACCGGCGGTTATAGTCCGCGAGCCGCAAGGCCGATCGGGTGAAATTCCCGAACCGACGGTAAAAGTCCGGATGAAAGAAGCGGCAACATAAGTTTTTTTGCCGTAAACCTCCCGAGCAGGAGGATTTTTTTATGGAAAGAGATGAGTTTGTGCAAGAGGACGTCGAGCGCGTCGACGCCGCGGCGCAAATCGGCGAGTCCGAGGGCGAGACGGCGGGAAGCTCCGCCGCAGAAAATGTGGAGGCAAGCGATAGCGTTGATCCCGCAAAAACAGGCAAACTAAAGGGATTTTTTGCCGCAATCGGTAGTTCGCTCAAGCGTTTCAAAAGCCCGCGGTTTTCGGCGGCATACATCGCGAAGATCGCGATTCTGACCGCAATATCGTTTTTGCTGTACTACCTAGGCAGATTCTTCAAACTGCCGTTTATCTTCCCGAGTTTTTTCGATTTGCAGATCTCCGAGCTGCCCGCGCTTCTCGCAGGTTTTGCGTTGGGACCCGTCAGCGGTTGTATGGTGATAATTTTCAAATGTCTGCTCAAGTTGCCGCTGTCCTCGACGCTGTATGTGGGCGAATTTACGGATATGTTGCTCGGCATTTCTCTCGTTTTGCCCGCGTCGCTCATCTACAGGTTGCGCAAGGACAAAACTTCGTCCAGACAGGGCATTGCCTACGCTTTGATCGGACTTGCCGCGGGAAGCGTTTTGCTTATCTCGATGGCGATGATCGTCAACATATATATCTCCGTCCCGTTTTATGTCGAGCTGTTTTTCAACGGCGATTTCAGCGGCATTGTCGGGATGCTTTCCTCGCTGTACAAAAACATCGACGCGGACAACTTTTATGCCTATTATTTGCTGCTCGGAGTGTTGCCTTTCAACCTTTTAAGATGTATAATAATATCCGCGCTCACCTTCTTGCTCTACAAGCGGCTGAGCAGACTGTTGCATTGGGAGGGTACGACCTTGCTCGGTAAAGACGCGCCTGCGCCGCTCATCGGGACTCACGTTTCGCGCTCCGTCGAGGAGACGTATGCTCTTGCGAACAGTCTGGCTTCGGAGTTGGACGGAGGGGAGATAATTCTGCTCGAAGGCGATCTCGGAGCGGGAAAAACCACCTTCACAAAGGGGCTTGCCAAAGCGCTCGGCGTGAGCGAAGAGGTCACGAGTCCTACGTTCAGCTTGCTGAATGTGTACGAGAGCGGCAGAGTGAAACTCAATCACATCGACCTGTATCGGATCGAAAATGAGGATGAGTTGGCGGAGTTGGGCATTTTGGACAGCTTCGACGACGACAGCGTCACCGTCATCGAGTGGAACAAACTCGCGGATCTCAAGGGCAGGATATACACTGTTCGGATATCCTGCGGAGAGGAAGAAGGGGTCAGAAAGTTCGATATCGGCGTCGAGGAGAGATGACGTATCTCTTTTTGCGATTTATCTTTCTGAAATCGCCGCGCATCGGCTTCAGAATATGCCTCGGAGAAAAATGTATCGGAGAAGAAAAAATGATTTGCGTCGCTGTTGACACTACATCCGAAAAACTGTTGCTCGCCCTCATAAAGGGCGACGAGACCCATTGCCGCGCTCAATACGTCGGCAAAAGCGGACATTCCGCGCTGTTGATGCCCGCCGTCAAACAGCTTCTTGACGAGAACGGCGTATCGCCGCGGGATCTTGACGCGGTCGCAGTCAATGTCGGTCCAGGATCTTTCACGGGGATCAGAATTGGCGTCTCGGCGATGACCGCGCTCTCTTTTGCGGCGAACGCGAAGCGGATATCGCTCACAACATTCGAGATCATCGCATACAATAGAGGGCAAACGCTTGCCGCCGTCGACGCGGGACACGGAAACGTGTATGCGGCGCAATGCCTCGACGGGCGAGTGATATCCACTGCGTTTTATGAGGCGGGCGGAGGCGACGACGTCGCGGGCGCGGTGTACGAGCCTCTCGGGGACGGAGCGGAAACTCTTGCCGCCGTCGTGAAAGATAAGGCGCAAAGAGGCGAGTACGTCTCGGTGTTCGAGCCGTTTTATATGCGCAAGTCCCAAGCGGAGAGGGAAGCGGAATGAAGTTCGGATATCTGACGACGGCGCTCATCCCTCAAGTGGCGGCGATTGAGCGGGAATGTATGGACGAGCCGTGGAGCGAGAATATGCTCGCATCCGAGTTGAATGACGCGTCGTCTCGCGTCATAGTCGGCGTGGACGGCGACCGCGTAATCTGTTACGGCGGGTTCAGACGTTCAGCCGACGAGGCGGATATCCTCAACGTCGCCGTGGTGAAGGATCTGCGAGGCAAGGGGATAGGAAAACAACTTTTCGAGAGACTTATCGACGAGGCAAAGATGTGCGGCGTAAAAAAGCTCACGCTTGAGGTGGAAGAGCAAAATGCGCCCGCGATCGCGCTCTACTCGCGCTTTGGCTTCGAGAAAGTGGGGGTACGCAAGAGGTATTACAAAAATCGCTTCGACGCCCTCATTATGAGGCTGGAGCTTGAGGAGGGGCTTGACTCAAAGACGGTTTGAGGAAAAATTTCTTACGATCGGCTCTCACAAGGTGCGCGCGCTCTGCGCGGGAGAGGGCAATGACGTTGTGTTTTTGCATGGCTGGGGTTCGGACGCCTCCGCCTTTTTGTTTGTCGCTGACGGCCTAGCGGATCGCTTCAGAGTGACGCTTTTGGATTTTGCGGGATTCGGGAAAAGCGGACCGCCGGATTTTGCCTACGGAGTGGCGGATTACGCGACGGAAGTGTTGGCGGCGCTCGGCGCTTTGGGAATAAACAGGGCGAGTTTCGTGGGGCATTCATTCGGAGGAAGGGTGTGTCTTGAACTCGCGGCTAATCATTGCGACGCGGTGAGAAGCCTCGTTCTTGTCGACAGCGCGGGATTGAAACCCAGACGGCGATTGAAATATTACGTCAAAGTCTGTCTGCACAAACTGTTGAGACGTTTCGGCGCGAAGGGTTTGGCGGGATCGGAAGATTACAGAGTTCTGTCTCCGCTTATGAAGGAAGTTTTCAAAAAAGTCGTAAATTACGATCAAACGCCTCTGCTCAGTCACATTTTTTGCCCGACCGCAATATTTTGGGGAAAGGACGACCGCGAGACTCCGCCGTATATGGCGAGAAAACTGCGCAATGGCGTGAGGGACAGCGCGCTGTTTATGCTGGAAGGCGGACACTTTGCGTTTGCGCAGGACAGGGCCGATTTTATGACGATATTGCGGGCATTTTTGGAGGGAACGGAGTGACGCTGCTCAGAGGAGATTGGTTTTATGTGCTATTGGTCGCGCTGGACGCGTTCTTTATGACGCGGCCGTATCTATACGCGATACAACAGGACAATTACAGAGTGAGCGAGATATTCAAGTCGCGCAGGTTGGCGTTCGTATATTTGTTCGACATATGCGCGGTGTCCGTATTCGCGGCGATATGGCTTGCGTTTTACTTCTTTTCTTCTCGCGCGTTCTGGGGCTTTCTCACCGTGATGTTTTTCTTCATCGCGGAGTTTGCAATGTATTTTATGGAGGATCTCCCAAAACGCAAAAAACCCTTGAAATATACGAAACGCGCCGTGAGATGCCTGCTGTTTGTCACGCTGTGTTCCACTGCGGCGGTCATATGCGCGTTCGGGGTGGCGACGGCGCAAATGGAGCAGAACTATCTGAGATATCTCGTGTTGTTCTGTTTTCCGTTGGCTTTTCCCGCGATATTTGCGGCGAGCGCCTCTGTCATAAACGTATTCGAGAGGCTGAACAACCTGAGGTACAGGGTGAGAGCGTCCAAAAAGTTGGCGGAAAGGAAGGACCTCATCAAGATCGCGATCACGGGCAGCTACGGCAAAACGTCCGTCAAAAACTTTCTGCACGCTATGCTGTCGACAAAATACAACGTTTTGTCGTCTCCCGAGAGTTACAACACGCCTATGGGCATCTCAAAGACTGTGGGGACGTTGGACGCGACGTGCGACGTGTTCATCGCAGAGTTCGGCGCGCGGAGGACGGGCGATATTCGCACGCTGATGAGGATGGTCAAACCGCAATATACGGTGCTGACGGGCATAAATTCGCAACATCTCGAG
>CANQZE010000036.1 GCA_947628255.1 uncultured Clostridia bacterium
GACAAGACGCACCCCATACCCGACCTCACGGGCTACATCACGGAGGGGCAGATCATCATCTCGCGCGAGCTGTACAAAAAGGGTATAACTCCGCCGATCGACGTGTTGCCGTCGCTGTCGCGACTCAAGGACAAAGGCATTGGCAAGGGCAAGACGCGCGAAGATCATGCGGACACGATGAATCAGCTGTTCAGCGCGTACGCCCAGGGCAAGGAAGCCAAGGAACTCAGCTCCATTCTCGGCGACGCTGCGCTCACCGAGACGGACAAAAAACTTGCGAAATTCGCGGATGAGTTTGAAAAGAAATATGTGTCGCAGGGCTTCAATTGCAACCGCTCGATAGAGGAGACGCTCGACATCGGTTGGGATCTGCTCGCGCTGTTGCCGAGAAGCGAACTCAAGCGTATCAGAGACGAATATCTCGAGAAATATCTCGACCCAAGATTGGAGAACAAAGAGAACTGAGCAATGGCAAAGTTGAATGTGAATCCGACAAGAATGGAGCTTCGGCGCCTGAAAAACCGTCTGAAAACCGCTGTCAGAGGGCATAAATTGCTCAAGGACAAGTCGGACGAGATGGTGCGGCGCTTTATGCTCTACATCCGCGAGAACAAGCGTCTTCGCGAGGAAGTCGAAGGCGAGCTTCAGGCGTCGCTGAGTTCGTTTATGCTCGCGCGCGCCGTCTCGTCGGACGCCGCCATCGAGGAAGCTGTCGCAATGCCCGGGACGGTCGTCAAATTGCGCGCGTCATCGAAGAACATTATGAGCGTCGAAGTCCCCGTGTTCGAGATCGAGGAAGGGAAGAACAGCGAGTTGTATCCCTATTCGTTCGCGGGCGTGACGGCGGAGTTGGACGACTCGATCGCGTCGCTGTCCAAGCTGATGCCCAAACTTCTGAAACTTGCCGAAGTGGAAAAGACTTGCAATATGCTCGCGGATGAGATCGAAAAGAATCGCCGCAGAGTCAACGCGCTCGAATATGTTATGATCCCTCAGCTTGAGGAGACCATCAAATATATCACGATGAAGCTCGACGAGAACGAGCGCGGAGCCACCACAAGGTTGATGAAAGTGAAAAGTATGCTTGAACAAAGACAACAATGATTTGACAAAATCGGCACTTTAAGGACGTATTTTATGTTGAAAAAGGTCATAAACGGATTTTTTGCGGGAATGAGCATCTCCATCGGAGGCGCCGCTTTTTTGATGTGTTACAACGAGAATAAGTTTGTCGGCGCGCTGCTGTTTTGCGTGGGCTTGCTCAGCGTGTGCTGGTTTGGATTTTCGCTTTACACGGGCAAGATCGGGCTGGTCATCGAGAAGCATTCCAAAGAGGATATCTCCGCGTTGCTTTTGGGTTTGCTCGGCAACGCGATCGCGTCCATCGCCTGCGGATATCTGCTTGCGTACGCAATTCCTCAGATCGGCGAAGTCGCGCGCACTCTTGTCGATGCGAAGCTTGCGCAGGGCTATCTCAGAGGCTTTATCCGCGCAATATTCTGCGGCATACTCATCTATGTCGCCGTGTATGTGTACAACAACAAAAAATCCGTGCTTGGCGTCATTTTGGGCATTCCCGCGTTTATAGTCAGCGGATATGAACACTCCATCGCGGATATGTTTTATTTTGCCGCTTCCGGCGTCGCGTCGTGGCAAGCGTTCGGCTATATCTGGATCGTAATTTTGGGAAATTCTGTGGGCGGTTTGCTCATCCCGGCGCTACAACTGCTCGCGGATGTATCATTCAAAAAGAAGGGCGCGCCCGCTTCCGCGGACGAATTGCAGCCCGAGTTGGCTTGCGACGTCGCGCAGGACTGCCCAAGCGAGGATCAAGAAAAATAGGCGTCGCGCAGCTGAGAACACAAAAAAGTTTTGCGAAAGGAACTTTTTGATTTTGATATTTTCAAAATAACGACTTTGATATTTTCAAAAAACAAATTTATTCGGGGAACAGGCAACCGCAATAGTTTTGGCGATAGATGCCAAGCTGTTTGCTAAGGCGTGTGGATTTCAAAAATCCGTCGTGTTTTTTGAAGTCCGAGGAGAGATATCGCACGCCGTGTTCCGCGCCAAGTCTCGCGCCGATCTCGTTGATGAGGGGCGCGTTTTTGTGCGGGCTTACGGTGAGCGTGGTCGCAAAAAAGTCGAAATCTTGCCTGTGATCCTCAAAATATTTCGCGCAGGCGCCAAGTCTGAGTTCGAAGCAGAGTCCGCATCGCGCGCCGCCTTCGGGAAGAGCCTCCAACCCGCGCACCCGCGACAAAAATTCCTCTTCGGACTGCTCGGGGACGACAAGGTCTATCCCGCCGAAATGATCCAGCACGATCTTCAGAGCGTCCAACCGTTTTTGCCACTCCTCATATGGCAGGATGTTGGGATTATAATAGAACGCGGTTATGTCAAAATACGGCGCGATGTTGCTCAGCACGCCGCACGCGCAGGGTCCGCAGCAGGTATGCAACAAAAGGCGGGGACGTTTTCCGCCCGCTTTTGCAAGTTCCGCTTGCCCATCCACGCTTTGAAGATCGAGGTTGCTCATAACATCATTATATCACGGTTTTAAGAGTGCGCAAGGCAAATTTTTGTTATTGTTATGTTGTACAATGTGTGTTATACTGATTATGTATATAATATTTCGCGCAGGAGGGGTTATGTCCTATTTGAAGGCTGAGGGCGTGAAAAAGAGCTTCGTCACGGGCGACGTTACGGCGGAAGTGCTGAAGGGCGTCGATTTTTCGATGGAAGAGGGCGAATTTGTCGCCATCGTGGGCGAATCGGGCAGCGGCAAATCCACTTTGTTGTACATCCTCGCGGGGATAGAGACGGCAACGGAGGGAAGCGTCAAGCTCTTCGACAGGGAGCTGAGTTCGATCTCCGACGCGGAGCTTGCGGCGATGAGGCGCAGAGATTTCTCATTTGTGTATCAATTTGACAATCTTGTTCCCAATCTGACCGTGTATGAAAATATAGTCCTGCCTCTCGCGCTGGACAGGCTCAAAGAGGAGAGCTATCTCGACAGTGTGAACGAGATTATGGAATACCTCGGCGTCGCGAAAAGAAAGGACAGCTATCCGAGGCAACTCAGCGGAGGCGAGCAACAGCGCGTCGCGCTCGCAAGGGCGCTTGTGACCTCGCCCAAGATCATTTTTCTCGACGAGCCGACGGGTAGCCTCGACAAGGAACGCGGCAGGCAAGTGATGGAACTGCTTGCGGATATCAACAAAACGAGAGGAGTCTCTCTGCTTATGGTCACGCACTCCGACTTACACGCCGCCTATGCTTCTCGCGTTGTGCGAATGGAGGACGGCGTCCTCATCGGGGAGCGCGAAAGCAAAACTTGAATATGCGCCGTGCGCGGCGATAGACGGATATGCTGTTCAAATTGGCGTTCAGAAATATTTTGGCGAAGCCTGCGAGGGCTGTTGCAACCGTGTTGGCGATCGCTGCCGCGATCGCGATGATCTTTGCTATGCTCTCCTTCAAGCCCGCCGTCTACGAATATATGTACAGCGCCGACGCCGCCGTCTCGGGAGGCTATGAGATCAGGATATCCGCAAGTTCGAGTTCGGACAGACTCACGGCGACCGCGGGGCTTGTGGACGAGAACGGCGCGCCAAAGATCGAGGGCATAGAGAAAGTCGTGCCTTCGCTCAAACTTTTCGCCACCGTCGGCGACGACTATGTGCAAGTGCGCGGTTTCGGCTATGGCGGAGAGGACGCGGAAAACAATATCCAAATATTGCAGAAAATAAACGTTTACGAGGGTTCGACAAAAGGGATGCTGAGCGACGACGCGATAATTTCCCGTGCGGCGGCAAAACACTTCGGCGTGGGGGTCGGCGATATGCTTTCGCTCGAACTCGGCAACAGACGCAAGACGGTGTATATCAAGGCGATCGCCAATGACAGCGGATATTTTCTTGCGGATTCGCCGTATCTTGTGCTTGGATTCAGCAGAGGGCTGTCAGAGTTGCTCATCCCGGGAGCGGAACTGTACAACGAGATATATGTAAAAGCGAAAGAGGGCTGCGACGTCGACGATCTGATAAAACGCGTCAAGGCTACGGAGGAATATTCCTCATTGCTTGTGAGCAGGGCGGCGGACGAGGCTATCGTGAGAGAACAATCCACCTCGCTCACGGCGCCCATCGTGCTTGCGGGCGCGGCGGTGATGTTGCTCAGCGTGTGCGCGGTCGTGATCCTCAACTTGATGAGCGAGAGGGAAAAGCTGTCGCTCGTCGCGAAGCTCACCGTGATAGGCGCCACAAAAAAGCAGATAGCTCTCGTCTTTGCCGTCGAGGGGCTTTTGCTTGCGGCGGCGGGAGCGTTGATCGGCGCGGGGCTTGCCGTGGGCGTGTTTGTCGGGATACTCAAACTGACGCTCTCGGCAAGCGCTAAGTTCACCGTGTCGGCGTGGAGACTGCTCGGCGCGGAAGCGATAGGTTTTGTTGCGGCGGCGGCAAGCTCGTTTTTGCCGATGATAAGGGCGATGAGAGGCACGACGCGCGACAATATGCTCGACATCCGCAAAAAATCGCCTATGTTTGCGGCGGCGCCGATTTTGTTGCTCGCGATATCCGTCGTTGAGTTGATATTGATGTTCGCCGTCAAGGGATTGACCAGCGTCGCTATCGCGGCGCTCGGCATTGCGGAATTGATTGCGCTCATCACGACGTTGGCGACGGGATTGCCTCTTTTGACAAAACTGTGCGGAGCCGCTCTCATCAAAACAAAAAATCCGCCCGTCAGGATCGCGGGCTACAGACTCAAGAGAGAGAAGCGCCCCGCCCGCAGCGTCGCCGTGCTTGGCGTCGGAATGGCGATCAGTATGCTGTTGTTTATGTCTTGGTCGCTCACGACGAGCATTTTCGGCTCCTATGTTGAGGATTTCGAGAATATGGCGATAGTGTCCAACGTGCAGGCGGGCGTTGACGTCGGCGAGTTTGCGGCTGTCGACGGAGTGAAGTCCGCCGTCAAACTCGTGTGGCAACAAGGGACGCTCAGCTCACCGAAACTCCGCCGCTCGGTGCAGGTCTTAGGCTCCGAGGACGTGCTGGACATCGCGGGTTTCTCGTTTATCACCGATGAGGAGACGGTGCGCAAAGCTCTTGAAGGAAACGGCGATTATGTTGTGGTTGACGATGCGTTTTGCAGGCTGTACGGGATAGAAGTCGGCGATTCGCTCAACCTCACTCTTGAGGGAAACAGCGTTCCCGTCACCGTCGGCGGCGTGTTGAGCCATAGACTGTTCAACGGCGCGTACGTCGTGGCGGGGACAAAGACTATGGAAAAACTGTTCGGGTTGAAACCCGATACCGTCCTCGTGACCGTCGACGGCGACATAAACAGGATCGTGGACGAGCTGAGCGCGCGCTATTCGTCAAAAAATTATTACGTGATAGAGGCGCTTGAGGCGTTCAAGTGGGAGATGCAAAGCGTGCAATCCGTCTTTGATCTGATAGGTACGCTCGCGTTTACCGTGGCGGCGTTCATACTCGCGGTGTGCGTCGCAAACGCGCTCGTCGGGCGCGCGGGAGAGGACAAAAGCAGGCGATCGTTGCTCTGCGCGGGGATGTCCAAAGATATGTTGCTCGCGAGCGAACTTGCCGAAAACGGCATACTTGCGCTGTTGAGCTATGCCGTGGCGTTTGTATTCTCGCTGCCGATGACGGCGGCGCTCATTGCCGCACTCAACCTGTTCGGGCTTTCCTTCGAGTTTATGTTCGAGGCGTGGGTGGTGGCGACCGTCGGCGCGGTTATGGGCATATTCTATGCGCTGGTGCCGTTGCTGTTCGGGTTCAAGAAGGGATATACGCTCAAAAATTAGCGATCGGGAGAGCTTATGAAAAGCAAATTTCTGAAAATTTTATCCGCATTGCTTGTCGTCGCGATTTTGCTCGCGCTGATTGTCGCGTGCGCGGGTTGCAACAAGGACAAAAAGCGCCGCGCGCAAGAGGCAAAGGATCGCGCGTCCGCAGTCTCGCAGATCGAGGATACCGTCCTCAACGCCATCGACGACGACTGGGCTTTGAATATGACGGACGAGGAGATCGCAAAACTTGCGGCTCCCGGAGATTATGCCGTTGCGAAGGGATGGACAAAACTGTTCGGCGACGTATTGCAGGCGTCCTCTCTCCAGACCGCGAAGCTCGGGAATCTGTCCTCGGCGATGAGATCTCAGCAGGGCGAGGCCCTGCTTGAGGACGTGGGGAAAAACGCCGAGTTCCTCCTGCCGTTGCTCAGAGAAGTGGGATTCACCAAGGAGGACGTCAGCGAGCTTTTTTACGATCTGAGTTCCGCGCTCGTCAAGGACAGCGGCACTGTGCTGAACGATACGCTCGAGGAGCTGAATCGGCTCGCAAATTTGAGCGGGATCACTCTGGAGGCGTATTCCAACATAATGGTATGTCTCGGCGACGTCAACGCCGCAAAGTATGATCTTGTGCCTTCCGACAGCGAGAAGGAGCGCATCATCGAGGCGTTCGAATCCGCTCGCGCGCCCATCGACGCGGCGATCGGCTTTGCGTACGAAATGTTTTTCAACTCCATCAGCGACGATATGTGGAAGGACCTGTTCGCGTCGGACGGCGCGCTTGAAAACATCACCGACCGAGAGATAGAGCTGGTGATGGATTCGCTGATCTCCAATCTCGATTCGCTCGGGCAGGCGCTCACACCCGCAAATGTCGAGCTTATCAACAACGCGCTCGATCTGCTCATCGTCAATTTCGACGAGGAAGAATTGACGTCAGTGCTTTTCGAGCAGATCATAATCTACGCCAAATTCGCGAATATGCTCGTCGGCGCGACTCCTATGTTGCTCGAACTCTTATCCTCCGCGGGACGCGTGTTCGGCACGCCCGAGGTCATTGCGGAACTGAGACAGAACGCTTCGGGTTGGGACTCCGAAAACGGCTCTATGCTCAACAACGCTTCCGTGCTGACGGCAAGACTTGTCAAGGATTTTATGAATTCGTATGACGCCGCTTCGCTCAAAGGCGTAATCGACAGCTTGTTCAGACAGAGCGGGGGAGGAGTCGCCGCGAATTTCGACATCGACAAGTCCGCGCTGCTCCTTGCCGTCGACGTGCTGATCAACATCGCGGACGTCTTGTTGAACGGACAATATGAGGAAATGTTCGGTGTGCGCCATCCCGACGTCATCACAAGCGAGACCCTTGAGGATATGCTTGGATTCGCGTTTTTTATGGCGCCGAACATCTCGACTCTCAAGGATACCTACCGCAAATACAGGCGCGGAGAAGCGAGAGTTTCGGATTTCAACTCGGCGGTCAGATCCTGCAGATTCGATCTGGTGGGCGTTGTGTTTGAGGACAACATCTCAGATGATAACATCAAAGACGCCTATGAATTTTACATCGTCGAGGGAGTCTTGGCGGTAGAAAAGAAAATGGCGGAATTGACCGAGACCGCAAAGCGCGACATCCAACTGTATGTGGACGACTTCTACAATGCGGACAACGATCGCGTCGAGGCGCTCGATCGCCTTGCCGAAAGAAAACTCGTCAACGGCGCGCTTAGCGACGCGCAACAGCAAGAGTTGAAAAAGGAACTTTCCGCGAGCGGACTTTTCGGGATAGTCTCCGCGATATTGCAAATCGTAAACTCTTGACAAGCGCTTTGGAATAAGCTAAAATATAAAGGTAAAATCCCAAACGATGACAGCCCGAGACATTCGGCGCGGCGGACGAGTCCAAAGCAATGAGCAAGGTAGGGTGGCAGATCGGAGTGTAAGACATCAACATCAATTTTGCTATGCGGCGTTGCTGTCTTATGCGGCAACGCTTTTTCGTTTTGGGATCCGCGATTTTAGTAAAAGGAGAGAGATATGAAACGTATCGGAGTTGTGGGGATAGTCGTGAGCGGGGACAAGGGTACCGTTCTCGAGATGCAAAAAGTGCTCAGTGATTTCGGAGACATCATCGTGGGCCGTATGGGCGTACCGAGAAAGAGCGTCAACGCGATCGCGCTCATCGTGGAGGGCGAGCAGGAAAGATTGTCCGCGCTGACGGGCAGACTCGGCAGGCTCGAGGGCCTCAACGTCAAATCCGCGCTCACATCGGTAGAAATTGAGGCTTGAGTGCAAAATGTTTCAAAACAGCGCAAAAATCGGCGTCTTTTCAAGATGTAAACGCGGAAAGTATTTCAAAAATGCGGTAAATTTATAATACTTTACCCGAGAATGGAAATAAATTTTTGTGAGGTATAAACTATGAAAAAGCTCTTCAAAGCAATTTCTATCATCGCCGTCATCGCACTCCTCACTGGAGTGTTGGCGGTCTCGCTTGTCGCTTGCGACGGCAAAAAGGCGGATCTGCGCTTTGCCGCTCCCGATGGGACTCCCGCGCTCGCAATGTTGCGCCTCGCTTCTCAAAAACAGAAGCTGGGCGACAAAACGGTCGAGTATGAGGTGGTCAGCCCAAACAATATCGCCACGGAAATGGCAAGCGGCAAGGCGGACATCGTGATAATGCCCGTCAACGCGGGCGCTATGCAGATCGTCACAAAAGGCGTGGACTACAAACTCATCTCCATAGCCGTCGAGGGCAGTCTGTATCTTGTGGGACATAAGGACCCCGTGGACGGAAAAATCCCTGCTATTACTCTTGACGACATCAAGGGCAAGAGGATCGCTTGCATAGGCAAGGATGGCGTCCCGGGCATCGTTTTCAGATATGTAATGGGGCAAAACGGCATAACCATCGTAACGGACGAGGCAAAGAAGGACGCGCTTGACGAAAACGAAGTTTTTGTGGAATATGTAGCGGACGGCTCCGTCGCGGCGCAGAGGTACAACGGAGGTCAGGTCGACTTCATCGTCGTAGGCGAACCCGCCGCTACAGCGCAAAAGGCGAACCAAGCAAACGACCTCAATGCGGAGATGAATATGCAGACCGAGTACGCAAACGCAAACGGGACGCAGGGCGTGGACAACTATCCTCAAGCGGGTCTCTTTGTCAAGACCTCTCTCACCGAGGACGCACAACTTATGAAGGCGCTCTTTGAGGCTCTCGACGACAATGAGGATTGGATAGAAGCGAATCCCGACAAAGTCACGGACGAGGCGAAAAAGATCGGAAGCACATCCAATTTCCCGAAACCCGCCATTCCGAGGTGCGCGCTCGACTTAGGTGACCTCGACGCAGATGACGTGAACGAGATACTTGCATTCTTGAAGAACGTCGCTCCCTCCGTCAAGTGGGATGAGGGCAAAGACAAGCTGTTCGCCCTCGGTCTCGCAGATTAAAACAAAATATCAAATATGATCAAAGCAAAGCCCGATAAAAAAGAGGTCAAAAACATCCTCCTCAACATATTTTACCCGCTGCTTGCGCTTTCCATAGCGTTGGCGGTTTGGGCAATTTGGGCGGCGGTGAAGGACGCGCCCTATCTTGTGCCGTCTCCCGCCGTCGTGTTGAGGGAATTTTTTACGCTCTGCGGCGAGGGCGCGTTTTGGCTCGACGTGTTGAGAACTCTTGCTCGGACTCTGTTTTGTTTTGCGATCTCGTTTGCGATCGCGCTTGGACTTGCGGCGCTCGGCGGGCTGTGCAAGCCTTTTCACAGGGTAATGTCGCCCATCGTGAGCATACTGCGTTCGGCGCCCACGGTGGCGGTGATACTCATTTTGTACGCGTTTATGGACAAGCAGAGTATGTCCGTGGTCGTGGGATTTTTGATCGCGTTTCCCGTGTTGTACTCCGCATTTTACAGCGCGATAGACGGCGTGGACAGAGGCGTCCTGGATATGGCGAAACTGTTCAAAGTGCGCGCTTCGGACAAAATTTTTATGATCTATCTTCCGTCAATTGCGGGCGCGCTGTTCGACGCGAGCCGTTCCACGCTCTCGCTCACGCTCAAAGTTGTGATAGCGGCGGAGATCCTCACGAGTCTTGCGTGCAGCATAGGGGAGAATATCCAGACATCCTATGCGGCGTTCGAGATATCCTCGCTGTTTGCCTGGACGCTTGTGGCGATCGTGTTCAGCTTTGTTCTGGAGGGGGTCGCGCTTATCCTCAAAAAGATATGGGAGGCGACAAGATGAGCGATCTGATCGTTGAAAATCTGAGCGTAAGCTATGGCGACAGGGTCGTGTTTGACAACTTTTCGCAAACTTTTGCGGGAGGCAAGATCAGCGTCGTGCTTGGCGCGAGCGGCGTTGGAAAGACGACGTTGCTCAACGCTGTTGCGGGGCTTATCCCCTATGGCGGGCATATCGACCTCGGCGGGCAGGGCGTGAGCTACATTTTCCAAAGCGACCGCCTCATAAACAACATCTCTGTGTACAAAAACCTCGAGCTTGTCCTCAAGGCGACCGTCAAGGACAGAAAGGAGCGCAGGCGGCGCATAGATGAGGTCCTCGCGTTGCTCGAGATAGAGGATGAGGCAAAAAAATTGCCTACCGAACTGAGCGGCGGGCAAGCGCAACGCGTCGCGATGGCGAGGGCGTATCTCTTCGACGCGGATATTTTGTTGCTCGACGAGCCTTTCAAGGCGCTGGATACGGCGCTCAAAGCAAGGTTGATAGGGCAACTCGTCACGCTCAACAAAAAAAAGCCGCGTACGACGATTTTTGTCACACACGCCATAGACGAATGCCTGCTGACCGCGGACGATTGGTATGTGTTTGCGGGCGAAAGATCCGAGATCTCGGCGAGCGGCAAAATAGACATCCCAAAGGAAGAGAGAAAACTTTCAAGCCCGTCCCTTGCTCCCGTCCGTGAACAACTTTTGCAAGCCATAGAACATTGTGAGTGAATAAATCAAAAAACTTTTCGCGCGGAAATCGCTTGACAGCGCGCGGGAGGTCATCTATAATAAAATAACTTTATGTCATATACGCGCAGAAGGCGCGTGTGGGCGTAAAAAAACGTTTATAGGAGTTTGACAATGAAAGAAGGTATTCATCCGAATTACCACACTGTC
>CANQZE010000037.1 GCA_947628255.1 uncultured Clostridia bacterium
TTCTCGCTGTCAAAGAACTTGCCGCAAGTACAAGTGTAATACAATACATTGCCGCTCTCCGTACAGGTAGGATCGTGCGCTTCAACCAATGTGTATGAATGTTCATGAGACTGTTGAGAGTCTTTGCCTTTGCCGCAAGCGCAAAGAACGCATGTCAAGCATATCAAACATAATGTCACAAGCAAAATTGCAACCGATTTTTTCTTCATTGTTACGCCCCAATTGTTTATGTATGTTGAATTTTTAAGTCCGTACACGAAATAATATAATCCGTGTATACTTATTGTATTATATAACAAGCGCAAGCGTGGTGTCAACGATAATAAACTTATCATATAATATACTTATCACCATACACTACACCAGAAATCTGTGGGAGTTCATTGAGAAAATAATCGTACACGAAAAGCAAAAGAGCGACAAGGGCCGGCAAACGTAGTCTGTGGGAATCATCTACAACTGCACAGGAGCAATTCCCGACCTCGCGCAGGAAGAAGCCGCTTAACACGGGAAGGACAACGAATAAGCGGTTTGACTAACCGCAAACCGCTTATCCCTAAAAATCCCTATAAATACCCGCCCATACGCACGGTTTGTAAAACCGCGATATTTGTTCAAAGACAAGGAAAAGTCCTCTCGCCGAGCGTGAGCGTAATTTTGCGCTTGGGAGAGCGGGCTGTCGCCCGCTTTTGACGCAGTAATAGGCAAAAAACTAAGCGCGGTTTGTAAAACCGCGATATTTTGATGAGATGCGCTCAATTACCCCACAAAATCACTACGTAATTTTGCGGGGACCCCTGCCCATTTTTCGAACACGAGCGTACTCTGCGTACGTGACGTGAGAAAAATGGGCGTTGACAAAGCAGATCGCAAAATAGCGCGGTTTTTACTTGCTGATGACGATGGCAAGATCGTACAACTTCTGATCAAACTCCTTCGGGAGGCGGAGGGCTTCGATGACGGTGGTGTCGTAGATATCGCCGCCGCGCACTCCGACGACGCGACCGGACTGTCCGCACTCGATGAGATCGACGGCGCGTTGAGCCATACGTGCCGCAAGCACGCGATCGGACATCGTGGGATTGCCGCCGCGCTGCATATAGCCGAGCGCCATATGGTTCACCCTGCGTCCCGTCTCTGCGGCGACTTTTTGGAGCAACTCGTCTTTGAGGTTGTTTTTGCCCTCGGCGAGCAGGATTATCGTGGATGTTTTCCCTTTGTCGAAGCCGCGTTTGACGCTCTTGGCGATCTCGTCGACATCCGCGGGAGCTTCGGGGACGATGACGTATTCCGCGCCGCCCGCGATCGCGGAATTGAGCGCGATATTGCCGCTCATCCTGCCCATAACTTCCAAGATCATAATGCGGTCGTGAGAAGTGATGGTGTCTCTGAGCTTGAGAATGGCGTCGATGACAGTGTTGCACGCCGTGTCGAAGCCGATGGTGAAATCGGTGTAACCCATATCGTTGTCGATGGTGCCGGGGATACCGATGACTTTGAGGTCCGTGTTGACGTGCATATCCTGTACGCCGCGGAAGGAGCCGTCGCCGCCGATGACGATGAGATTGTCGATGCCCTTGTTCAACAGATTGTCCACCGCCTTTTTCATCACGTCGACGTTTTTGAACTCGGGACAGCGCGAGGAGCGAAGTATCGTGCCGCCCGCATGCACGCAATTTGAAACGGAACTGTAGGGCATCTCGATGATCTCGTCGTTGACAAGTCCCGTGTAGCCGTGCTTGACGCCGTACATTTCATAGCCGAGCGTGAGTCCGTAACGCACGACGGTGCGGATGCACGCGTTCATACCCGACGCGTCGCCGCCCGAGGTGAGTACCGCAAGTTTTTTGCTCTTTTTCGGAATTGACATAGTATGCCTCCAAAGTGTTATTTTATATTATTTTCAAAATGCGGCGATTTTGGAATAGTATTCCGATTTCTGCCGTATTTTATAATACTTTTGCCATATGTGCGTCTCAAAACAGCCTTGTTTTTGAGATTTCGCGCCGATTGCGGTCAGTTTTTGACGTATTTCACCCTGCCCGCCCCGAGCAGCTCGCTCAGCCTGAGCAACAGCTCGTCGGAGGCTTCCACCCTGTTTGGGAAGGCGAACATCTTGCCTGTCTGCTTGATCTGCGCGTGGCAAGGAGTGCCGCCGGGATACAGCGACAACAGCTCCGTCACCATCTCCTTTTGCATCGCGGATTCGATGAGGACGTACACCGTGCCTTCGGCTTTTTTCGGCGCTTCCTCCGCTTTTTCGGAGACGACCTGCCAAAGCTCCACCCTGTCGACGTTGACTTTCGGCTCGCTCTCGTCGCTCAGATCTATCCTGCCGTACACCTTGATCGGAGCGTCGCTTTCGATGAGATGCCCATATTTCTCATAGGCTCGCGAGTACATCGAGAACGCGATGCTGCCCATCATATCGACGCTCTTGCCGTGCAGACTCTCGTCGGCGGCCATCTGTACGTTTCCGTCCTCGTCCGCCTGCTCGATGAAGAGCATACCCGTGTCGAAATTGAACTCGTGGCGATCGTCCTTGTAGTCGTCAAGGGGATGCCCGGTGATGTACATCCCAAGCACTTCCTTCTCAAACGAGAGGCGCTGTGCCTTGCCGTACTCCACTACATCGGTATACGGGATCTCGTCGTCCTCGATGAGGTCGTCAAAGAGGGAGAGTTGTCCCGAAGATTTGTGTTTCATATCCGCCGCGACGGCGTCCATAATGCGCTCGTACGACGCCATCAACGTGGCGCGGGTCTTGCCGAAACAATCCAACGCGCCGCCCTTGATGAGGCTCTCAAGCATTCGCTTATTGATCTGTCCGTTGCAACGCGTGAGCAGATCTTTGATGTCCTTGAACTCCCCGCCGCGAGCGCGCTCGTTGAGGATGTATTCCATCGCCTGCTCGCCGACGTTTTTGATGCCCATCAGTCCGTAGCGCACATCGTCGCCGTCTATGGAGAACAGCTTCTCGGAGCGGTTGATGTCGGGAGACAGCACTTTGACGCCCGTGCGGTGCAGGTAGTTCATATAGTGCTTGACTTCGTCCGCATTTGTGATGCGGTTGTTGACGACAGCCACGATGAAGTGGACGGGATAATACAGCTTGAGATACGCGGTCTGATAGGTCAGATAGGTGTACGCCGCCGCGTGCGACTTGTTGAAAGCGTACGAAGCGAACTTCATTATTTGATCGAAAAGCTCGTTCGCGATGTCCTCGCTGATGCCGTTTGCCACCGCGCCCGGGATCTTCTTTTTGGTCTTATCCGCCTCAAGCACGCCTCCGTACAGGAAAATCTTGCGCTGTTCCTCAAGCACGTGCAGTTTTTTCTTTGAAACGGCGCGACGAAGAATGTCCGCTCCGCCGAAGGAATATCCGCACAGCTTCTGCGCGATCTGCATCACCTGCTCCTGATAGACGATGCAACCGTAGGTGTTTTCGAGAATGCTCTTGAGTTGCGGATGAAGATAGGTGACGTATTGCGGATGATGTTTGCCCTCGATAAACTTGTCTATGAATTGCATAGGTCCCGGACGGAACATCGAAATGCCCGCGATGACGTCCTCGAGGCAGTCCGGTTGCAACTGCGCCATAAAGCGTTTCATCCCTCCGGATTCAAGCTGGAACACGGCTTCGCAATCGCCTGAAGAGATAAGCTCGAAAACCTTCGGATCCTCATAGCCGAGTTTGTGGAAGTCCAGCTCCACGCCCTTGTCCTTTTTGATGAGTTTGAGCGCCTCGTCTATATCCGTGAGCGTTTTGAGTCCCAAAAAGTCCATTTTGAGAAGCCCCAACACTTCCACGATGTTTTTGTCGAATTGCGTCGTGACGACGGAGCCGTTGCGAGAGAGCGCGCAATAGTTGATGATAGGCTCCTTGCAGATAACGACGCCCGCCGCGTGCATCGAGGTCTGGCGCGGCATACCTTCGAGCTTCATCGCCATATCGATGACTTCCTTGGCGACGCCGCCCGCATCGTATATCTTTTTGAAATCCTCACTGTAACACGCCGATCCTTCGGTCAGCACCTGCGGGAGAAGAACTTTGCCCGTCGGGATCTCCTTCACCCACGCCGCCGCCTCGTTGTACGGCACGTCCATCACGCGCGCGACGTCCTTTACGACCGCTTTTGCGCTCATCGTGGAATACGCGATGATCTGCGAGACCCTGTCCTCGCCGTACTTTCTGATGCAATAGTCAATGACTTCCTGCCTTCGCACATAGCAGAAGTCCACGTCGAAGTCGGGCATACTGACGCGCTCTTCGCTCAAAAAGCGCTCGAACAGCAGTTGATATCTGAGAGGATCTATGTCCGTGATGCCAATGGAATACGCGACGATGCTTCCGCATCCGCTGCCTCTGCCGGGCCCGACGGGAATGCCCATCGTCTGCGCCGCATGCACATAGTCCCACACGATGAGGAAATATCCGTCGAAGCCGCAACGATGTATGACGCCAAGCTCGTACTCGAGGCGCTCTCTGATCTCGTCCGTGATCTCGCCGTACTTGCGCGCCGCTCCTTCCCAAGCGAGATCGTGCAAATATTCCGCCTCGTCTCTGTCGCCCATCTCGTCGTTGGTGTAGGTGGGGATGATAGACGCGTGTTTGACGATGAAATAATCTCCGTCCACCTTATCCGCTATTTCCCGCGTCGTCGCGATGGCCTCGGGACACCACTTGAAAAGCTCCGCCATCTCGTCGCCCGTCTTGAGATAGTACTCATCCTCGCCGAAGCGCGCGGAATTTGTCTTGTCGTCCGTCTTTTTGCAGCCGAGCGTGATGCACATCATCGTGTCCTGCATATCGGCGTCCTCTTTCTCTATGTAGTGGACGTCGTTGGTGGCGACGACTTTCACGCCTATCTCGCGCGCGATGCGCACGAGTCCGTTGAGGACGATCTTGTCCTCTTCCATCCCGTGATCCTGAAGTTCTATATAGAAATCGCCCTCGGCGAAAATGTCGCGCATCCTGATCGCGTACGCCTTTGCCTCCTCATATCTGCCCTGCAACAGAAGCCGCGGGATCTTTCCCGCCAGACACGCAGACAGACATATGACGCCCTCGCTGTGTCCCTCGATGTGCTGAAGATCTATGCGGGGACGCACATAAAAGCCGTCCGTGAACGCGAGCGAACTCAAATACATCAAATTTTTGTAACCGATCTCGTTTTTGGCGAGCAGGATGAGGTGATAGCGCTCCTTCATCACTTCCGCCGTCTTGACGTACATATCTTCCGCAACGTAAAATTCCTGCCCGATGATGGGCTTTATCCCCGCGGCCCGCATTGTCGTCACAAAAGTGTGCGCGCCGTACATATTGCCGTGATCCGTGATGGCGACGGCGTTCATCCCGCGTGCCTTGAGCGCCTCGGCAAGCGGATAGATCGTCTGCGTCTTGTTGGGATCGGGCTTTGTAGGATCGTTCTCGTCGCGCGCGTTGGGATCGCGGACTTGCTGAACAAGCCTCACCGCTCCGTCAAGCAAGCTGTATTCCGTGTGTAGATGCAAATGCACAAAATCCGTCATTTTTTCTCCTGATACGGCGAAAGGCGCTCGCCGAATTTTTTCATAGCCTTATTACTTTGTCGCTCACTCCTCCGACACGCCGTCGGACAGCTCCACGAGCTTTCTGAGACGATGGTTGAGACAACTTTTGCTCACGCTCAGAATATCCGCAAGCTCGCTCAGCGTCGCCTCGGGATATTCCAACCTCGCGTCCGCAGTCTGTCTCAGCGCGTCGCTGAGTCCCTCAAACGCGCCCGCGGCGCTCCTCAGCTTCGAGATGGCAAGGATCTGCTTTGCGGAAGCCGTTATCGTCTTGTCAAAGTTGGCTGTCTCGCAAATTATCGCGCGATTGATGTCGTTGGCGCTCTCCCTGTCGTCGATTATGCCTTTGAGTTTGAGCGCGCTGTCGGACAATCCCAACATAATCAGGATGTCCAAGATCTCGTCCTTATCCTTGACGTAAAGCAGTCTCTGCTCGCCGCGCTCGCTCATCTTCGTGTTGACGCGCAGATCGCTGAGCAACTCCTTGACGTCCTCGGCAAACAGTTCGTCCTCGAGCTGAAGCTCAAAATGATAGCCGTTTTTGCTGCCGTCGGGGACATAGGCGTTGCAACTTGTAAACACAAGCCCCTTGACATATGAAAGCTTGCAACACTCCTTCACAAGAAGATCCTGCGGAACTCCCTCGATAAATCCCGAAAAATCTCTTCCGTCGCCGCGCATAAGCTCGAGATCGATGAGCGCCTGCGCGCTGAATCCGCTCGGCAAACGCACGGTGGCGCCGCCCTTTTTTCTGTCCGGAATCAGCTCGATATCGGCGGGATACAGGCTCTTGAACAGCCCGACGACCGCCATCGCGCGCTCGCTGTCCTCAAGAAATATGCTGAGGTTGAGCCGCCCGCGCGAGATGTCTATGCTGCCGCGCGTGTGCGCCACAGCAGACAAAAACGCCTGCGTACAGCACCTCTCTTGAGGCAACACGCTCAATATTTCCTGCCTTACGTCTTCCTTAAAGCTCATTTTTCCACTCCGACTTATCCTTGAACGAGGGCAGATTTCCGTCCACGCCGTACACCCTGTCGAGCGGGACGTTGCGCTCGCTTAAAAACTTGCGCACGTTGTCGAACTTCCCGACGCGGTCCGTCCTGTGCGCGTCGCTGCCGACAATGAATTTCACGCCCGTAGCGAGAATATCGTCAAAATTTTCCGCAAATCCCGCCGTAGACAGGATGTGCTTCTCGTTGAATTCCACAAAGACGTCCCGCTTTGCGCACTCCTCGGCTATCCTCACAAAATCGACGGGACAGCGATGCCCTATGTGCGCGACGATATCCGCCGGATAGCGCTCGAGCGTCCTCAAAAATATCTCCGTGTTGTAATCGTACAGCTTCCGCCTCGCCCGTTCGCTCATAAAGCCGTTGACAAGCAAAAACTTGCGACTGCAAGGCTTGAACATCAACGCCACAAACCTGTGAAAACCCACCGTGAGTACTTCGGCGCGCCGCACGATCTCATCCGGCACGTCCAGCGATCCCGCCTCGTCAACGATGTTCGCCTCTATGCCTTGATAGACGCGCAAACCGCTCTCGGCGTCGATTTCGGCGCGCTGAGCCTCGAATTTTTCAAGCGTCTGATGGCATATAAGGCTGGAAAAGCTGTGATCCGTGATCGCGATCTGTTTCAGACCTCTTGCGCGCGCGCAAGCGACAAGCTCCGCAACGGAGCTATGCCCGTCGCTGACCTTGGTATGAAGGTGAAAATCGCCGTCGAAAACCATATGCCGCCCTCGCAACTCAAATAAGTTTATAAATCATTATATCATTTATAAAGTATCGTTGCAAGCCAAAAAAGCGGCGTAATTCAAAGATTTATCCGTCCGTCCTTCCTAAGAGCGCAAATTCCCTCTCGAGCTTAAGTCCGAAGCGGTCGAAAACGGCGTTTTCGGCAAGGCGAACGAGCGAGAGATAATCCTCGGCGGTCCCGCGTCCGAGATTGACAATAAAATTCGCGTGCATAGGAGATATCTGCGCTCCGCCGCGCACGGTCCCCTTCAGCCCGCACATATCGACGAGTTTCCCCGCGGGAATGCGAAACTCTACGTCGTCACGCGATGACGATCCGTCGGAAACTTCGCGGTTTTTCGGCATTCTGATCGCTCCGATTTGTTCAAGCCTCTCCACGCCGAACTCGCGCGCCTCCTCTTGAGTCAAACGTATATTTTTGAACACGCTGCCCAAAGATGGCTGTCTCGGTTGCTTAGCCCTCCGCCTAGCCAAAAACTCCTCCCGCCTCGACAGACTTTCCTCGGGACGCATCCGAAAAAGTTTAAGCTCTCCGCCCAAAATTGCGTCCGTCTCTCCCTGC
Organism: uncultured Clostridia bacterium; assembly: GCA_947628255.1. Classification (GTDB taxonomy): domain Bacteria; phylum Bacillota; class Clostridia; order Christensenellales; family CAG-917; genus CAG-475. The sequence goes on from CANQZE010000037.1 coordinate 7,876, forward strand.
CTGTACGGAAAAGAGCGGGCGGGCTTGAGCAAAATTTGGCCGTTTTTTGTCAAAATTCGCGTACATATCGCAAAATCCGACATCTCGAAGCCGAACGCGCCCGCGTTCATCCTCAGCGCGCCGCCCAATGTGGCAGGCACTCCTTCAAGAAATTCCATCCCGCCAAACCCGCGTTTTCTCGCCTCGGTCATCAGTTGAGAGATTGTCGCGCCCGCCTCGAACAGCACGCGATCTGAGTCGAAGCATAGCGAGCGCATACGCCTTGTGCAGACGATGGGCGCCCCGTCCCCGCAAATCAATGTGTTTGAACCGCCGCCGAGGATATACGGCTCCTTACCCATTCTCCCGATTGCGCACAAGGCGTCGGCAAACTCCTCCGCGCTTTGAGGATACCAAACTTCTGCGCATCCCTCTCCGCCGTATGTGGAGAGCTTTTTCACGCTCACGCGCTCGGATCCCGTCAATGTTTCGCTCCGCATATTAGATTGTATGCGCCCGTCCGCTTTTTGTTCTTCGCGCAAAAAAACTCCGCGAGGATCTTCTCGCGATCCAAGCGAGGCAACCTTTTTCGCAAAAAATAATATATCGTTTCAAACGATTAGATATACGAAAAATAAACATCTCATTGGACAAAATATACTCGGATCAATATTTTCCGAGTTCCGCAAATTTTATTAAACTCCCAAAGAAAAATTCAAAAGAAACGGTTAGTTCGCCGAAAATTTACTCCTCGTCTCGCTCGACGGAAGAAAATTCGTCCGTGATGACCGCCTGCTCGTTCTCGGAGCCTTCCCCTGCGCCCAAGGCGGACAATATCTCTTCGGCTTTTGAGAGCGATATCCCGTCGATCGAGGATATCTCTTCCGCGGATTTATGCTTGATCTGCTCCGCGCTGCCAAACGCCTTGATGAGCTTTGCGCTTGTCTTTGGCCCTACGCCCGGAATGTTTTTGAGGACGCTTTCGCTCATATGCTTGCTCCTGAGATTGCGATGGAAGGTGATGGCAAATCTGTGCGCCTCATCGCGCACGCGTTGCAACAGCTGAAGCGCAACGCTGTCTTTGGGCAATATCACGGCTTCTGTGGGCGCGCTACCGAGAAAAACCTCTTCCTCGCGCTTTGCGAGCGACAATATCTCGATGTCCTGCCTGCCGGTGAGCGCCTGCGCCTCCTTCGCGTATGCCAATTGTCCCTTGCCTCCGTCTATGAGGAGAAGATCGGGGACGGTGGAAAAACTCTCGTCCTCGCTTGTCGCAAGCTCGTTGAGGCGGCGCGTGAGGACTTCGCGCATACACGCGAAATCGTTGTTGCCTTCCACTGTTTTGATCTTGAATTTGCGGTAGTGGCTCTTTTTGGGTTCGCCGCCCTCAAACACCACCATACTCGCAACCTTATCCGTCCCCGAAATGTGCGAGATGTCATACGCCTCTATCCTGTTGGGAAGTGTGCGCAATCCGAGGATCTCGCCCAACTGTTTGACGGCGCCGATCGTGCGCAACTCTCTGCGCTCGTCCTGCGTGCCGTGCTTTGTCATCGCGTCGTAGGCGTTGGAGTGAGCAAGCTCGAGGAGCTGTTTGCGCACGCCCTGTTTTGGCTCCACCACGCGCACGGTGTGCGGAACAAGCTCATTCACCGCCTGCTCGAGCGAGAGCATATCCTCAACGCCGTCCGTGACGATCTCGTCGCAGAGAGGCGGATTGTTTTTGTAGTATTGATAGATATAGGAGGCGATATCGTCGTCCGCCGCGTCCGCAACGAAATTTTCCCCGCCGACAAGTTTTCCCCCTCGCACGACAAGCATCCCGACGCCGCTTATGACTCCGTTGCTCTCAAATGCGAAGATGTCCAAATTGAAATCCCTCGGAAGCGCGCTGACCTGCTTGCGCACGAGTTTGTCCAAAACTTTCAGCTTGTTTTTGTACGAGAGAGCCACTTCGAAATTCTCTTCCTCGGCAAAGGCGAGCATCCTCTCCTTGAGAACGCGCTCGACCTCCCTGTCGTAGCCGCGAAGGAAGTCTATGACTTTTTTGATCTCCGCCTTGTACTCATCGCTTGTCACATTCCCCGAGCAGGGTGCGAGACATCTGCCCAGATGAGCGTTGAGACACGGTCTTGAGGGCTTGGCGAGATCCCTTTTGCAGTCTCTGACCTTGAAAGCCGTGTGGATGAGGTCAAAAATATCTTTGATGTTGACGGATTGCATATACGGTCCGAAATATTTCGCGCCGTCGTTTTTCAGCTTCCTGACAAGCTCTATTCGCGGAAAATCCTGCTTCATATCTATGCGGAGAAAGGGATATGCCTTGTCGTCCTTGAGCAAAATGTTGTAGCGCGGACTGTATTTTTTTATGAGATTGTTCTCGGTGAGCAGCGCGTCCACCTCGCTCGCGCAGATGATATAGCGGAAATCCGCCACATGCTCCAGCATCGCCATCACCTTCGCCGCGCGCGTCGCAAGGTTGACAAAATAGGACCTCAATCTGTTTTTGAGGTTTTTCGCCTTGCCTACATAGATGATCTCCCCCGCCTCGTCCATCATCAGATAGACGCCGGGATCATCCGGCACGTCCTTGAGCTTCGCCTTGAAATCTATCATAATGATATTATAGCCCAACGAATGTGGATTGTCCAAACATTTTTATGTCATTCTGAACTCGGACTAGGGGATTCTTCGACTACGCTCAGAATGACAGAAAAAAATAAATGCTTGGACAATCCCCTCAGTCCGCCGCGGCGGACAGCTCCCCTTATTTGCCCACAAA
>CANQZE010000038.1 GCA_947628255.1 uncultured Clostridia bacterium
ACTGCGCGCGCGGAAGCGTTTCTTTCCGTGCTCGGAGCCGTGCGTCTGCGTATCGGCTTTTGTTTCTTCGATATTCGTCGGCTCTTGCATTTCAACATCCTGTTTCAACTCATCAGACATCTTGCTCACCTCCTTCCGCGTTGTTTTGATCTGCCTTAAATACGGACGTATCCTCGCTTGCTCCGCTCGCTTCGGTACCCTCTGCTACGTCGTCCGCACTTCCCTTCTGCTGAGAGGTGTAGACGTCGCGGTAGATCTCGCTCGTCTCAAGCAGCTCTTCGTGCGTGCCTATCGCGCTTATCCTGCCGTCGTTCATGACGATTATCCTGTCCGCTTGCTCCACGGAGGAGATGCGCTGCGCGATTATGATGACCGTCGTATCGCCGAACTCCTTTTTTAGCCCGTCGCGTATCGCGGCGTCTGTCGCGGTATCCACCGCGCTCGTAGAGTCGTCGAGTATCATTATCTTGGGGTGTCTGAGCAAGGCGCGCGCTATGCAAAGCCTCTGCTTTTGTCCGCCCGAAACGTTTACGCCGCCCTGCCCGAGGTCCGTCTCATAGCCCTTGGGGAAGGACATTATGAAATCGTGCGCCTGCGCCGCCTTTGCCGCGTGTTCTATCTCCTCCTGCGTGGCGTCCTTGTTGCCCCACAGCAGGTTTTCGCGTATCGTGCCGCTGAAAAGCACGTTCTTTTGCAGCACCATACCTATCGCGCCGCGCAGATTTTCTATCTTGTAATCTCTTACGTCCACGCCGCCCACTTTGACGGAGCCGTCAAAAACGTCGTAAAGCCTCGGGATGAGCTGCACGAGCGTCGTCTTTGCGGAGCCTGTGCCGCCGATTATGCCGATCGTTTCGCCGCTTTTTATGTGCAAGTCGATATTTTCGAGGTTGAGGACGTCCGCGCTACGGCTGTAGGAGAAGTCGACGTTGTCAAAGTCTATGCTTCCGTCGACGGGCTTGACGTCGGTGGCGTCCTTCTTGTCCTCGATGTCGATCTTCTCGTCGAGGACCTCGACAATACGCGCCAACGACGCGCGCGACATAACTATCGTCATAAACGTCATTGCGACCATCATCAACGACATAAGTATCTGCATAACATAGCTCAAAAACGCGGTGAGATCGCCCATATTAAGCCCCGCCGCCACAGTTCCGTTGCCGTTTTCGATGATGTCCTTGCCGCCGAAGAGAATGATGAAGATTATGCAAGCGTACACAAGAAGTTGCATAAACGGGAACGCGATGACGATGATCTTCTCCGCGCTGAACTGCAACTTTTGCACCGTTTCGCTGACCTTTTTGAACTTCTTGATCTCGTTGTCCTCTCTGACGAACGCCTTGACCGCGCGTATGCCGATGAGGTCCTCCTGCTCGACCTCGTTCATCTCGTCGTACTTGTGCAACATCTTTTCAAAGCGCGGGAAGGCGAGTTTCACGCCCAGAAGCAACATAATGATGAGCGCGGGAAGAGTGATGGCAAATATCACGCTCAAATCGGGGCTGATGGATATCGCCATACAAAGCGCCATTATCAGCATAAACGGCGCGCGCACCATTATGCGAATGATCATCATATAGGAGTTTTGCATATTGGTGACGTCCGTCGTGAGCCTTGTGACGAGGCTTGCGGTGTTGAATCGGTCGAGATTTGCAAAGCTGTAATTTTCCACTTTATAGAAGAGTTTTTGCCTCAAATTGCTTGCAAAACCCGTTGACGCCGTCGCCGCGAATTTGCCGCTCAACACGCCGCACAACAGCGATATGATTGCCATAACGACCATTATCGCGCCGCATACGACGATAAATCCCACGCGATCGTGCATAGTAAAGACAGGCTCGTTGATCTTGCCCATATTGAACCAGAAAGTGAAATTTCCGTCCGTTATGTCCGCCATTCCGACGTTGACGATCTGCGCCATAACGATGGGGATGAAAACCTCAAAAAGCACTTCGAGCGCCACAAGCACGGAGGTCCAAATGGAGACGGCTTTGTATTCGCCAATGCACGACGCGAGCTTTTTGAGCCCGCCCTTGGTCCTCGCGACCGTCGCGCCGTCCCCCGCCGTTCTTACTATCCTTGGTTGTCTTGCCATAGCCACCTGTCCTCAAATTGCGACGATACGCCGCAAATGTCCTGCCGAATTCTTGTTTATTTATATTTTATATTTCAATATGTTTATAAATTACAACATTGTGTTCCAATATGTTATTTACAATCAATATAAACAAATGTCAACCGTTTTGAACAATTTGAGAAAAAATTTTGCGCGTTTTTAAGTTTTTTAATTTGAGCGCTCTTCTCGGATCAAAAATGTGCCTCGCATATTGCCGGGAGATCGACGTCCCGCATATGAGAAGGGGAGACGACGCCGTCTCCCCTTTCATATCGGATTTTTGTTTTACAATGCCACTTGGAAATTTTGTTTTTCGACGCGATGACGTTTCTCAATCAGTCGTTGCGGTAAACCACTCGTCGATGTTCTCCCAATCCGCATAGCCTTCGATGTGCAGATAGAGTTTGATCTCTTTGCCATCGACAGTTATGACCAAGGCTCCGTCCTCGAATTTGTAGAACCCGGAGTATTCCTCTCCTTCCTGATTATCCTCCGTCGCAACGATGAGTGTGGCGTAGCCTTCCATACCCTCCGGCAGTTGTCCGCTGTACTCATCTTTCGTGAGGAACTGGACCTCCGCATAGAGTACGGATTCATATTCGGAAGGCACAAAGACGGAATAGCTGATGCGATGCGCTTTCACGATCCCGTTTTCGACCTTGTCAAGGTGGAAGTAGTAGAGCGTGAGATTTTCGAACTCGTCCGTCACAATAAAGGTCTCGTCCGACTGCCCATTCACCATCATTCCGTAATTGTTGTAATAGCCGGAGTGCGCCATTCCCAAGCTGTCAAAGAAGTACATCTCGTCAAATCCGTCGAGTATGAACAGTCCTCCGTCGTCGGATTGCACCGTGATAGCCTCTTCGGGGTTGTATTTCACGACGCCCATAATATACTCAACGACGCCGTTGGAAGTCGTAGCAAGTTGATACGGCTTGTAGATGTCGACGATGTCGAAAGTGTTGTCCGCTTGCGCGTCCAGCGTGCCGACAAAGATGTACGTCGTGCTGTCCGACGGGGATAACTGAGCCATATAGTAGTAAAGCGTAACGCCGGTATGCTCGCCGTCGACCGCGATCCCCAAGCCGTCGAAGTTGACGATCGCAGAGCCGCTGATGCCGCCTATGGTCACATAATAATAGTAGGCGTTGCCTTCCTCGGAACCTATCGCCGCAAAGTATGCGTCGTCGCCTTCGCCCTTCGAAATAAGTTGCTGTGTGCTGCCGCTGTCCGACGTGAAGAGATATCCTTCCTCTCCCGAGATCGCTTTGCGCTCTATCCTGCCTTTGTACGTTGTGCCTGCCGCCGTCTTGAGTTCCGCGACGCGCATAAAGCCTTTGACCGTCAGAGTACCCGCGTCCCTGACGAGTTGTTGCCCGTCGATGGAGATGACGCCAAGTTCATACAGCGCGATGCTGCCCGTCAATATGCGCCTTGTGAAATCGAGGTTTGAGTCATATTGCACAAGCTCGCCGTCCGCGATGATAAATTTGAGGCTCTTTGTCTCGCTGTCGCTCGACAATTTATATTGATATGTGAATATGCCGTCGTCGTCGCGAGCGCACTCTCCGACATATATTGCTTCGGCGCCGCCCGCGGCGGTCAGAGAAGCCTTGTAGCCATTGCCGTCTTTCGTTATTGTCAGTTCATACTCTGCACCCGCGAGCGTCAGCGTATACTTTCCGCCGTCAAACGGCTTTTCATTTGCGTCATAGATGTAGAGTTTGCCGCTCTGTTCCCCGCTGCCGAGCGTGAAGTTCACTTCGATATCCTGCTCGGTATCGCGGAATCTGAACAAATTGCCGTTCAAATAATAGTATCCGTCGTACTGTTTTTCGCCCTCGGTATATTTCGCGCGACCGAGATCGTCCACAACGATGGATTTGCCGTCCGCTGTCGAGAACTCGCCGCTCCTGAGATTTTGGCTGTCTCCCTTGCAAATGACCTTCAACGAGCGAATGGTCTCGTTGTAATAGAAGCTGAACGCCACTTTGCCGTCCGTCGACGTAAACGTGTAAACGCCCTCATTGCCCTCCGCTTCGGCGACGACGCCTTGCGTGACGTTTCTTGAATCATAAGTCACCGTGCCGTTGGACTCGGAGGCGTCAAACAGCGAAGCGGTCAAATCGGGATTGATGCGCAAGAGGTTCACGATGCGCAACGACGACGCGTTGAGGACAAAGAACTCCTTGTACGACACTTTGTCAAAAGCTGTTCCGCGTACCGCGAACGTGAAGGATTCAGGCGAATTCCCGCTGAAAGTCACCTTGTACACGCCGTCCTCGAGTCCGTATGTGCCGAGGTATTCCTTGTTTTCCCCTGCCGTCGCACCTGCGACCGTGTATTTTGCCTGACCAAATACGTCAAGCGTAAGCTTGTCGTTTCCATTTGTGAACGTTCCGTTTTCAAGCGCGTCCGAATTTGCGGCGATATAGTCGTTGCCCGACGAGATCGCGGCAAATGCGCTTTGACTTGTAGAAAGCGAGAAGAACGTCACGTTTTTATTTCTGCCGTTGACGGTGTCGATGCCGTCCGAAATCGAGGACGCGTCCAATTTCTGCCCGTATGCGAGGAAGCGCAACTCGGCTTCGTAATACGCCCAGAACATAATCCCGCCGTAAAACTCATATATCTCGCCGAGAGGATCCTTTTCGTCCGCGATCGTGATCGTGTGCTTGGAGGTGAGATAGATCACGGGGGTCGTGAAATCGTCCACTATGTACAGCCCCTGCCCCTCTACGATGATGGAACCATAGGCATATTCATAGGGTTGATTTGCAAATCCGCCGCCCTCAACGGCGTATGTCGCGCCACTTGCTTCAATCTTGAACTCGCCCGCGGCCTCGCCTTTCTCATCCTTGACGGTGAAGGTGATCGCATTGAGTTTCGTCTGCGCAGTGGAGATCGTGGGAATGCCGTTCTCCTTTGTGAGCGCCGCGTCCTCTTTGTATGAGAACACAAAATTGCCGCCCTCGAAGAGGAAACTGTCGTTCTGCGCCGTGAGCTTGCCCGACACGGGATCCGTGAACAACGTGCCTGTCGACGTGTACGAAGCGCTGAGATAGTATGCCGACGTAGCTGACGTCTTGATTATCGCGCCGGTGTACTCGTCCGTGTTTTTCGAAGTGGAATATAGATATTGAGGCTCAAACTCGCCCTTGAGCGGGATGAACCCGAGGCTTCCGCTTGCCGCGCTGTCGGAACTGCGATTTACGATGATGGTCCAGACAGTCCCGTCCGCGAGCTTGAGATGATATGCCACCGCGGAATCCGAATCCACAAACAACTCGCCGCCGATCGTGACGGTGCCTTCATACCTGTTGCCGTCCTTGTCGGTGTAGACGCCGTTGCCCAAGCCGTCCGCGACAAAAGTACTGTTGTCCGCGTTTTTGTAATTTGCCAACAGCTCGACGTCGCCGAGTTTGTAGAGCATAATGGGCATATACAGCGCGTTGTAGCTGAGGATCTCATTCATATCGATGATCGCGAGCAAATTCAGCGTATCGTCGTCGCTTGCGAGCATAAGAAGGAGAGTGTTTTCGTCGACGAGACCGTATCCGCCCGACCACTCGACGTCGTCTTCGTCAAAAAACTCCGCGACGCCGTATCCGTCGATCATCAGCAAAGCGCCCATCAATCTGCTGCCCTCTATGCGTTCGACATAGAGTCCCGCTTGCATATCGCGCAAGCCGACCACGATGGAGCCTCCCGACATCAAAAATTTGAAATGGACGTCCACCTGCACATCGCCGTGATCCGACTCGCATATCGTGGAGAAGCAATAGTCCCCCGTCATAGTGTCAATCCAATAGCCGCCATCGTACGTGCCGGGAGTCAGCTCCACCGCGACGGTGTTGTAGTCCTCCGCGACCGCATAGCGGACGATGGTTTGAGTCAACGTGAGAGACGCGTTGCCGTAATTGTCGATGAGATAAAGATCCGTACCTGCAAGGATCTCGTCATCGTAGGCGTCGTATATCGGGTAATGCGGATATGTGAAGAGACTGCTGTCAAGAGAGCCTTTCAAATATGCGAAATGTCCGTCCGCATACACTCTGCCTTCGAGAGGAATGCCCGACTCCGTTGGGATAGTGAAAGATCCGAGATAGGGATTTGCCGCCGTGAGGGATTTGTTTGCCGTGTACGTGCCGCGCAACTCGATAAGTTCGCTGTCGTCGTCCGCGCCATAGTCGCCTGACGAACCGCGGCGCACGATCGCGACGCCCTCCTCGTGAGCGAGGATAAAGACATAGTCGGTCGCGTTGGAAAAATCAAAATAGCCCTTGTCATACACCGCGTACAGCGTCACAGCGGTCTGCTGTCCGTCAATGGGACTGCCCTCCGCGCCGATTTCTGGAGAAGAATCCTCCGTGAAAAAGTTGCTGCCGTCGGTCGCCGTCGCCCAACCCGCAAAACGCAGATCGTCGGAAACGTTGTATGCAAACTCCGGCAAATCGAGTTTCTGACCGAAATACGCCGTGAAGGAGTTCATTTCGCCCGAGACCGTCTCCGCATTCTTGTTGAAGGAGAAAGTGTACGCTTTGCGGTTGTATTTGAGCTGAACTTCCTGCGTGGTCTGCTGTCCGACCGTCACGGAGTGTTCCTGCTCGGTCGCGCCGTCCTCGAAGCCGACGATGTCAAGCCTGTAGTCATAAAGATCGATGTTGGGATTTTGAGGATCCGCCTCGAAAGTTTGGGCAAGATTTCTGTCGGGAGTATACTCCGTTTGGCTGGGAAGCCCCGTCACCTCGTCAAGATCTTGGAGAAGAGGCACAAGCGTGAACTTGACGACCCATCTTGCATAGTAGGTGACATTCTCGGACGGCATCGTCGCGGGCAATTGCTCCACCGCGCTCGAAAAACCTGCGTCCGATTTGGACCAGCCGCCGAAAAGCACGCCCTTTTTGGACGGATCGGCGGGAAGCAGATTGGAAATGTCCGCGCCCGCTTCCGCTTGGATGGATTCAATAGCGTCGCCGCCCTTTGTGTCGAATGTTATCGTATATTTCGTCGGTGCGGGCGGGTCCGTATGCGGATCGTCCGGATCGCACGCGACGAAAACGGATAGCGACAAGATGAGCGCTATGACCGCGAGCAGGATGATAAACAATCTTTTTTTCATAACAATCTCTCCTTTTTCGGGCGACCCCGAAAAGAAAATCGGAAATATCACTTTTAACAAGTATTATTATGATATAGCGATAAAACCGATATGTCAACTGTTTGCGCTATCCAAATTTTGCATAAATATATAAAATCGCTGCGTTAAAATTGTTAAAATTGCATAAAATGCACCATATTTCATAATATTATGCAAATTTATGCATAAACTTTCCCGCTTTACTTTGTCGCGGCGACGCCCACCGAAATCGCCTTTCGCATCAAGAAAAAACTGCGCTCGAAATCTCCCGCGCGTCGCGGTTATTGCCGCACAACGTGTAAAATTTGCGTACTTGTGTCGGGCTATGCCACGTTTTGTCGGATATATTGACATTTTCGTCAGACTGTATTATCATAAAGGTGTTGGAGGCGTCTATGACAAGAAACAAAGAGGATCTGCGCATCATCCGCACTCGCAAATTGCTGAGCAACACTCTGCTTGACCTTATGCAAGAGGAATCAATCGAAAAGATCAGCGTGATAGATCTGTGCAACAAGGCAATGATCAACCGCGCCACTTTTTACGCTCACTTCGAGGACAAATATCACCTGCTCAACTTCGCGCTCGAGGAGCTGAAGGACGCGCTGTACGAAAGCTTCACGAGGGACAACAAATTTTCAAATCCGTACGACGCGATCAAGGCTCTGCTCACGATGGGAGCGGATTTTGTCTTTGACAATCGCAATCACATCACCAATCTCCTCAAATTCAACCGCGGCGGCAAAGTGTTTGAGACGATTGAGGAATCCATCGTGCAATCCGTCAAATATCAACTGGGCAAGTTCAAGGCGGACTATGATTTTCTCATTCCGTCCACGGTGATCGCGACATTTATCGCGGGAGGGATGATGAGCGCCGCTATGCTTGTGGTGGACGATCCCTCGCGCTATACCTACGACGATTTTATGAAATACATCGCTTTGGTGGATTTCAAAAACGCTTTCGTCCCAAAAAAAGCGGAATGATCAAAAAAATCTCGTCTCGGCGCGGCCATCGGTCGCGCTTTTTTTCGCGCCAAAACCGTATTGCTCCCGAAATATCTTTCAAAAAATTTTCCTCCGCGAACCCGTCGATGATCCCGCGAATATGTCAACAATAATTTTGCAAAAGTGTTGACAAAATTTGCGGACGGGTATATACTTTTAGCAGTCTATGAGTGAGAGTGCTAACAATCATTCAAAAAGATTGCCAACACTCATCCAAGGAGGCAAATATGGATCTTGAAAAATTCACAAAAAAGGCTATCGAAGCGATAAACAACGCGCAGACCCTCGCGCTTGAGAGGGGCAACCAACAGATAGAGCCGGAGCATATGGCGTATGCCCTGCTCGCGGACGAGGACGGGCTTATCCCCAAGCTCGTCACAAAGTGCGGCAGCGACGCGCCGCAGCTTTTGCGGGAGGTGGACCGCATCATTTCGACGTTCCCGTCCGTGAGCGGTAGCGGCGCGGGCAGCGTGTACATATCAAACGCGCTGGCGTTGATATTCTCCGCGGCGCAAAAAGCAGCGACCAAAAACGGCGACGACTTTGTGAGTGTGGAGCACATTTTCGCGGCGATATCGGCGTCTCCGAGCAAGGCGCTCAAGGCGGCGTTTGACAAGGTCGGTTTGACCAAATCGAAGTTTGATCAAGCGCTTTCGCAAGTTAAAACCTCAAAAGTGACGACTGACAACCCCGAGGACACCTATGACGTTTTGTCAAAATACGGCAGCGATCTTGTGGAGAGAGCAAGCCGCGGACAGCTGGATCCCGTCATCGGCAGGGACGACGAGATCAGAAACGTCATACGCATCCTGTCACGCAAGACCAAAAACAATCCCGTGCTTATCGGCGAACCTGGCGTTGGCAAAACTGCGATCGCGGAAGGGCTTGCGGGAAGGATCGTGCGCGGTGACGTTCCCGAGGGGCTGAAGGACAAGCACATCTTCGCGCTTGATATGGGCGCGCTCGTCGCGGGAGCGAAATACAGAGGCGAGTTTGAGGAGCGCCTCAAAGCCGTGCTGAACGAGATCAAAAAACAGAACGGTCGCACCCTGCTCTTCATCGACGAGTTGCACCTCATAGTGGGCGCGGGCAAGACGGAAGGAAGTATGGACGCGGGCAATTTGCTAAAACCGATGCTTGCGCGCGGCGAGTTGCACTGCATTGGCGCGACGACGCTGGACGAATATCGAAAGTATATCGAGAAGGACGCGGCGCTCGAGCGGCGCTTCCAGCCCGTGCAGGTGGACGAGCCGACCGTCGAGGATACCATTGCGATACTGCGCGGACTGAAGGAACGCTATGAGATCTTCCACGGCGTGCGCATACACGACCGCGCTATCGTGACCGCCGCGACGCTTTCCGACCGCTACATTACGGACAGATTTTTGCCAGACAAGGCGATCGACCTCATCGACGAAGCGTGCGCGCTCATCCGCACGGAGATCGACAGTATGCCCACCGAGATGGACGTCATCAGCCGCAAAATTATGCAGTTGCAGATCGAGGAGATGGCGCTCGAAAAGGAGACGGACAAGCTCTCCCTCGACAGGCTCGACAGCCTCAAAAAGGAGCTTGCCGAGCTGACCGACGAGTTCAACGCTATGAAGGCGCAGTGGGAAAACGAAAAAAAGGAGATCTCATCCGTGCAGGACATCAAGGCGGAGATGGACAGCATAAATTTGCAAATACAGGAGGCGCAACGCGCGGGCGACTACGGCAAAGCGGCGGAATTGCAATACGGCAAGCTCCCCGCCCTGCAAAAGAGGCTTGAGGAATCCGAGGCGAAGCCCGAAGGCAAGCTGCTCCGCGACGAAGTGACCGCGGACGAGATCGCGCGCATAGTGTCCAAGTGGACGGGCATCCCCGTCACAAAGCTGATGGCGAGCGAAAAGGAAAAACTGCTGCACCTCGGCGACGAGTTGCACAAGCGCGTCATC
>CANQZE010000039.1 GCA_947628255.1 uncultured Clostridia bacterium
CTATGGTCAAGTGGTTAAGACATCGCCCTTTCACGGCGGTAACCCGAGTTCGAACCTCGGTAGGGTCACCAAAATAATAACCGCGTCAAGCGGTTATTATCTTACGGAAGTATAGCTCAGTTGGTTAGAGCACCTGCCTTACAAGCAGGGGGTCGCAAGTTCGAGTCTTACTACTTCCACCAATGCCACCTGTAAGGTGGCTTTTTTGTAAGCAAGTCAGACTCAAACTCACAAATTGCCTGAGTCAATTTGTGACATCGCTTTGCGATGTTGCGCCCCCGGGTCGCACTGCACGCTCCGCTTCCGAGAGTAAACTCTCCCGCTTCGCTGTAAGGCGAGTCTTACTACTTCCACCAATGCCACCTGTAAGGTGGCTTTTTTGTAAGCAAGTCAGACTCAAACTCACAAATTGCCTGAGTCAATTTGTGACATCGCTTTGCGATGTTGCGCCCCCGGGTCGCACTGCACGCTCCGCTTCCGAGAGTAAACTCTCCCGCTTCGCTGTAAGGCGAGTCTTACTACTTCCACCATCTTTCATTCACCAAATGACTGTCGGTGAATAAAAAGAGTGAGATATTCAAATCTCGCTTCTATTTATACAATTTAACGCATAAAACCTATTGTTTATGCAGGTTTTATACGGTCAAAAAGTTGGACAAAAGTGTTTCATTTTATGACTGTCTTTTTGCCATTTTTGCTTTCCTGTCAGACTTGAACTGACGACATCGAATTTTTTTGAAAATTTTTCAGACATTTGGGCCGACGTGACAAACGCGGACTATATGATTTGCAGATGAGGTGAATATATGAGATTTTTTTCTTCGGAATACGACAAACAAAATCGCAATATCATAATTTATGATACAGACTGAAAAAAACATTCAAAATAAAGATAAATATGTTGTGTTCAAATAGGTTTGGGGCTTGCCCACCGACAAAAAAACGGCGACTGGATACAGTCGTTGATTTTTTTGCAAGTTTGCGCCCGTATTTCTTTTATCGGCGCTTGCGTAAGAGATTGCGTAGATCCCCGCGACTTTATTGGACAAGCGAAGCGCGAGAGGATGCGGCGCCGCTTTTTTGCGGGAATTTATTTTTGCTCGTACAATGCTTGGGTGAAGTATCAAGCAACTTCCTTGCGATACGTATGAGTCGCGCCGATCGAGGACATCGTCAAAGCGCCGTCTTTCACCGTACCCGTTGCCCATTTCACGTTTTCGCCGTTTGCTTCCCCGTAAAAAGAAATTTTGCTGCCAACGACTTTATAGGTGCCTTCATAGCCGTCGTTGTCGGTCCATACCCCATCTTTCAGCTCATACCAATCGGATTTTTCAAACTGCTCGGATTCATAAAGATAATAAGTCCCGTTCACAGCCGAATTGGCGCCGCACGCCGCGAGACAGAAGCACAAACAGAGCAATGCCGCAAGCGCCAAAGCGATGATAAATATCCTCTTTTTCATATTATCCCTCCTGTTTTCCGAGGAGATTCGTCGCAAAGCGCATCTCTTCCTCGTATCTTTTGTTTGAATTGATTTTATCATACGCACGTACGAAAATCAAGCGAATACGCGGGCGGCACAGGCGGGTTTCCCTTCCCCCTCGGTTGCCACATAAAAACAAAAGAGCGCGATCGCGCTCCCCTGTTTCAACTTTTTTTGCTTATTGCTCGCTGATTGCGCCGACGGGGCAACCGTCTTGGCATGCTCCGCAGTCGATGCACTGTTCGGGATCGACGACATATTTGCTCTCGCCCTCGCTGATTGCGCCGACGGGGCAGGTCTCTGCGCACGCGCCGCATTGGATGCACTCATCGCTGATAAATCTTGGCATAGCTATCTCTCCTTTTAGAATTGTTTTATATATTCTAGCACAGCGCCGCCGTTTTGTACAGAATAATTGCAAAAATTTCATCAATTTTTCGCCGAGCGAAAAAAGACGTGTTTAGAATTTCGAATTGTGGTCTCCGACGCTTGACAACGCTGTTTTTACAACATATAATATAATATGCTAAGTGTGTTCTTGAAATCGCTCCAATAGATATACGAATAATCAAAAAAAGAGGCAAATTTTATGGATAAAATCGCTCTGCAAGCAAGGCTCGACCTGCAAAAGTGGTATGACAGTGTGGAAAATCATTGCGATATGTGCGGCTCCTACAGCTATTGCGCATATTGCGACAAGATGCTGATGCATCCCTGCGCCACCGCATATCTCAAGATGAAAGAGGCGGAAAAACAGCGCTCTATGCCCGTGAGAAAGCCCAAAAAGATCGTGGAAAAAGAGGGCGCGCGCGAGCAAAAGTCTTCGCTCGGCAAAAAGTTTGACTACAACAACGTGCTCAAAAAGAAAGCCGCGCGCAAGAGTTTGACTTTCGCGGAAAAATATGCGCTCTCAAGCGACATCCTCAAGGAGAGATATCTCAAGTTGCAAGCCGCCCTCACCGACACTCCCCTCGGCGTCCCCAAGATCAAGAGTCGCATCAGCAAACAGTGCGACACCTACCGCCGCGAAGGAAAGATCGTCGCGAAGATCACCATCATCGGCACGTCTTTGCGCATCAACCTGCCCCTCGATCCCGACGCGCCGGAATATAACGACGGCCGCACGCCCCACGTCAACACCGCGCACAAAAAGGTGTACGAGATGGTTCCCTTCCAATTCAAGGTCAACAGCAAACTCGCCCTCAAGCGCGCCCTCGATCTCATCGAGCAAATAAAGTAAAATTTTGACCACATATACACAAAAAGCGCGTCGCGAGGCGCGCTTTTTTATCAAACCTTATTGAAAACATTATGCGGAAGATGTCAGTCTTTTGCTCTTATGTTGATAGGGCGTATTTTGTTCAAGCTCAAAATCGGTATTAGACAGGAGATCAAGGATATCGCGATAGTCATAGATAGAAGTATGATCAGAATTTCGGGCGAGACGGCGATGAGCGACAATTGTGCGAACCCAATATTTTTTGTTATGTCGGACAGGCTTTTGAGCAACACATCGTTTGTCAGTTCGACCACGCCGAGGAAGCATAGCGTGGAAACTATGCAAATTATGCACGCCGCAAACAGTATCTGAATTATGAAAATCGCGGAGATCTCGCCTTTTCTTGCGCCGAGGGCTTTGAGCAATCCTATCTCGTATTTGCGATTGCGGACAGTCCTGCGCCCGAATCCCGTCAATATCAACACGCTTATCACAAACGCGAGCGAGGACAGGACGATAAACAGCGGACCGTATGCCCCCAAAATGTTGGTTATTTGATAAGCGGCTTGTTCGTCGGAAGAGTTAGAATAAAAATTTCGGTTTTGCCCGACATTATACAGCTTGTCCATCTCGGACGCGTCGTCAAACAGGACCGCATAAGGAAAGCAGTCGAACTGTCTCAACAGCTCAAAGTCCGTCTTTGAAAGATACAAGAGCTGTTGATCGTAGGAATTGTCGAATGTGCTTGCAACAACAAACGTCTTTTGATATACAACGTTGTTGCGCGCGGTATCATCGCACAAATAACCTCTGATAGTGATCGTATCGCCCGCCGCCGCGCCGTCGCCAAACCATTCTTTGAAGATCTGATTGTCTATGCGGAGGTTTCCGGGGGAGAGGCTTTCGTCAAGATAAACGTGATATTTTGCCTGCGAACGCCCTACCACATTATCATTTACGTCAACAATATCCGCATTCATCAAGCGCGCAAATTGTTTGACTACGCTTTTTGATTTTGCGGCGAGATAGTTTGGGCAAACGCTGTACGCTATGTTCAAAGAAAGTCTCGCTTCGTCCACAAATCGCGCATAGGCGTCGCTTTCATATATGCTTGCCAAAGCACCCTCAAAATCGTCCGTACTCGCGGCGCCGAAAAAGTCATCCAGCATCGCGCCGTACTTTTCTCTATATCCCGTGTAAATAATTGCATTCACGCGAAATCTGCCCAAGACCGACTCCGTCGACAATATATCCTCGTAGCTTGCGCAAGTGTCGTAATAGATCAAACAATCCGCGATATAGTCCGTGATTATCGTGCCGTATTCGAACTTATTCAATTGCCCGTCATACGACAATTTCCCGTCCCGCCCGAAAACATTCGTCAGATATTGTTCGTTGCAAATAAGCGTCCCCGCCGCTTGAACGGCAAAAAATTCCTTGTAAGCAGCGCCCTGCTCGAGAGGCCTGCCACTCTCGACGTCAAAGTCGGTTTCTTTCATCAAAATAGCGTCGTTGCACAGCAAAAAAACGTTGCCTCCGTAACCCGCGTCTTCAAATGCCGCGATATCCTCGTCCGTCACCGTACCCAGCTTGTCCGTGAGCAAAGTTTTGTTTATCGTCTTGCCCGAATAGCCCTTCTGCAATAAAATCAAATTTGAGCTTTTGCCCGACAAATTTTTTATCAGATCGTTCACGTTTATTTTGACAAGCAACAAGCACAATCCGAAAAGTATGAGCATAAGCGAAACAAGGATAGTCGAAATCACAAAATTCAGCGCGCCCTGCATTGTAAACTTGTATGCAAAAAACAGCTTCATCTTCGAAGGTATACGACTTTTTTCAAACGTCGCGCTACAAATGTTCTTCTCGTCATAAGTTGGCTGTTTTGCGGGTATAAAGTGCTTTTTATGTTGCGTAAAACATATTTTTCTGTCATTTACAACTTCATTGAGCCGCGTTATTTCATTTGCGGTCAACGGCCTGTCGGCAGGTATGGAGACTGTGTCGAGGTCGATCATCAGCCCGTCGTCATATGCGTCGTTTCTGTCCTCGTCGGCAATGACGCGTCCCTCGGACAATTCTAAGACGCGGTCGCCGTAAGCATAGGCGTTGTCTGTGTTGTGCGACACAACCAGCACCAAACTGTTTTTTGACAATTCTTTCAGCAGATCGAGGATCTGGACCGAAGTGTTCTCGTCAAGATTTCCCGTTGGCTCATCCGCCAAAATGAGTTTGGGATTTTTGACGATGGCGCGCGCTATTGCGACGCGCTGTTGCTGTCCGCCCGAAAGCTCGTTTGGGTATCTGTTTTCAAGCCCGTCAAGCCCGACTTTTTTGAGCGCGTCGAGTATGAGTCCGTCGTCCTTTTTGTTTTGCAGATCCAAAGCAACCCGAACGTTTTCAAATACGGTGAGAGAAGGGATAAGATAATAATCCTGAAAGACAAAACCCGCATACGAATTGCGGTAGGCGTCGCATACGTAATGCTTTTCGCCATCGGTAAGCTCGTTCCCGTCAACAAAGATCCGCCCTTCTGTCACGTCGTCCATTCCGCCGATAAGGTTCAGCAATGTAGTCTTGCCGCTTCCGCTTTTGCCGACGACAAAAATCATCCCCGTATCGGGAAACGTCAAATTCACATTTTCAAGAGCGACGCGCTGTTGTTTGGACTTGGTATAATAGATTTTTTTGAGATCCTTGAGTTCTATCATCAAAATTGACTATATCATAAACCTAAAATTTTGTAAATCGAATCCGCCAAAAGAAAAGAGCGTCCTACGGCGCACTTTTCTTTTGACGAGTTGGGATGACATTTGTCTGGCGGTTGCGAATATTATTCAAAAAGTCCGTCGATCCACGCCTTGATTTGCGCCTCTGTCGCGGAGGCTTCGAAGCGTCTGCCGCCAAGCCAAGTCGCGGCGGGCGCGAGGGCTTGAATTTCGGATAGACTGCCTGTTATGGGACTGCTCCCCGACGTGCAGAACGGGACTATCGTCTTGCCCGCAAAATCATAGCTTTCAAAGAAGGTATAGATGATTTTGGGCGCCTTTCCCCACCATATCGGATAGCCGAGATAGATGACGTCATAACTTTCCATATCCTGAACGCTTCCGTTTATCGCGGGACGCGCAGTGGCGCTGTTTTGTTCTTGATTTGCGCGGCAGGAGGAGTTGCCGTAGGCGAGATCCTCTTGCGTATAGGGCTGGGACGGCGCTATCTCATACAGGTCTCCGCCCGTGACGTTCGCTATCTTTTGAGCGACGCCTTCCGTACGATTTGTGCAAGAAAAGTACGCGACGAGGATATTCGACGGATCCGTCTGAGGCAGTTTGCCCTTGTCGTCATTGCCGCCGCCGCACGCGACAAGCGCGCACAAGAGGCAACATATGATCAAAAATGTTGCGAAATATCTTGCTTTTTTCATATTTTCACCTCGACGATCACTCTATCTCCGCAAATTTTTGCACGCGCATCTTGAGGCCGTACTTTTCGCGGAGTGCGGCAATCTCCTTCATCATAGGGCTTTTATGATGGAAATCGAGTGCCTCTTGACTTTCCCATGCGTCGATGAGCAGCACCGTCTCGCTGAAGTCGACGGGATAGTAATATTCATATCTGAGATTGCCTTTTTCGGCGCGGATCCTGTCCACGACGCCGCTTTTGCACATCTCCTCCGCAAATTTCCGCGCGTTTCCGTTTGTACCCGTGTAATAGATGTTGACCGTGAATCCCATATCTGCCTCTCAATGCAATTTGCCGTATACATCGTCGCCGACGGGTTCCATCCACTCGTTGAAGGCGTTTTCGCCGGGGACCTCGATCGCGAGATGGGAAAACCAGCTGTCCTTCGCCGCGCCGTGCCAATGCTTGACGCCAGCGGGGATATTTATGCAGTCTCCCGCCTTCATCTCGACAGCGTCCTTGCCCCACTCCTGATAATAGCCTCTGCCCGCAACGCAAATGAGGATCTGCCCGCCGCCCTTGCTCGCGTGATGTATGTGCCAATTGTTGCGGCAAGCGGGTTCGAAAGTCACGTTGAAAACGCCGACCTGCTCCTTGGAAATGGGCGCGAGATAGCTTTTCCCGCTGAAATATTGCTTGAATGCGTCGTTTGGCGCGCCGATCGGGAAAGCCATCTCGCTTGCGTGCTCCGCCATCCCTTGATCCGCGTCGTCGTCCGTCCACACCTCTTTTGCCATATTGAACACCGCCCACGCCTTGGGCCAGCCCGCGTAAAACGCGACGTGAGTGACGATCGCGGCGATCTCTTTTCGCGTCACGCCGTGCGCCTTGGCGTTTTCTAGATGATATTTGAGAGAGGAATCCGTCACGCCCGACGACATCAGCGAAACGATTGTGATGACGCAACGCGTTTTGACGTCGATGTCGCCGTTGTTCCAGTTTTCGCCAAACAAAACGTCGTCGTTGAAATGCGCAAATTCGGGCGCAAATTTCCCTAGGGCCTTCTTGCCCGCAGTCTGAACTATCTTTTCCATACTCTTTCTCCTCGCCTAAAATATAATTGTTTCAGAATTTTTCGCTCCACTTTTTGAGATCCGCGGCGGAATGTCTGCCGTTCAAAAGTCCTCCCTCGACGATGGTCGCCCCTTGCGCGGACTTGGCAAGCCCCTCTTTCGTGCGCCCGAAGCCGCTGCCGCCGCTCGTCGCAAAGAGGATTATCTTCTTGCCTGAAAAGTCATAGCTCTCGAGGAATGTGTTGATTATCGTCGGCGCAACGTACCACCAAATTGGGAAGCCCAAAAACACTTTGTCGTACTCCTCGATGTGCGCGTCCCCGTCCGCAATTTCGGGGCGGGAGGATTTGTCCGCCATCTCGACGGTACTTCTCGCCTTTTTGTCCATCCAATTCAGATCCGCGCGCGTATATGGCGTTTTGGGCCTTATCTCATACGCGTCAGCTGAGAGCGCCTCCGCAAGATCTTTCGCGACTTTTGCGGTCGTGCCGCTTGCCGAAAAATAAGCCACCAATGTTTTTTCCATATTTATTCTCCTTTCTATTTATTTTTTGCGATATTTTGCATTTTCGCCGACAGATCGCGAAGCGCGGCAAGAAGATTCTCCGGATCGTGGACGCGCGCGAAGATCTCCTTCTCTCGCCTATACAGATCCGCCAATTTCCCTTCCGCATACTCCTTTCCCGACGGGGTGAGCGAGACGAGCAATTCGCGGCGCTCTCCCTTGATCTGCGCCAGCGACACAAAGCCCTTGTCCTGCAGGTCCTTTACGATGGTGTTTGCGGTGCTTCTCGGGATCGCCCAATCGTCGCAGATCTGTTTTTGGCTGTGGCGCTCGCCGTCGTTCAGGGCATAGAGGATCCAGAGCAGGTTTGCGGACCCGATATTGCATCCTCTGCCGTACTCCTCATACGCCCCGTCTATCTTATAAACGAGTTTGCCAAGTTCATAAAAAAATTCGCGTTCTTCCATATTTTCGTCTTTGAAATTCTATTTCGTATTTTTAATATAATCCGATTTCGTATTTTTGTAAAGTCTTTTTTGAATTTTTTCAAAAAAATAAAACCCTCGCGATTTTTTGCGAGACGAGAGGAAAAATTTGCAAGTCAGAAGGCTCCGTACAGCTCGAAAACGCATCTTGACATTCTCACGCGGCGCACGTTGTAGACGCGCTTCTCCCTCGAAAGCGTCAAGCCCGCCGCATAGCAGCAATGCGCGCAGTCTCCCGCGAACAGCGTCTTGTAGGGACAATGCGAGAGCGTCATCAGCGGATAGCGACGATCCGAGGCAAAAACCCTCACGGGAGCGCAAAAGTCGTCATATATGCGCGATCTTGTCTCATCGTCCGAACTTTTCAAGCCGCTCTTCGCTTTGGCGGTCTCATCTTTTTCCGCGCCTGATTGAAAACCTTCCGCGATCCCGTTTGCAAACTCCAACGACGGCACGATCGCACAAGCGCCCAATTTTGTCGCTTCCGCCGCGGCAAAGTTGTTGGCGATGTTGAGGCCCTCGCCCGCGATCACGGCGAAGCCCTTCTTGGCATAGCTCAATCCGTACAGGCTCTCCGCGACAAGCGTCTTTATGGGGACTTCGCGCAAGAGTTTGTCGATGACCTCGATATCCTTGCCGCACGCCGCGGGCGGAAGTCTGAGCGCGACCTCGTCCGCGCCGAGATCGAGAGCGAAGAGAATTTTTTCCACTTCCGCTTTGGAGTATTCGGACGGCGCGAGCAAGGGAAGCTCGCCACGCTTTATAAACACGCTCGAACATACGTCCTCGCTCATCACCGTATGCAACTTGATCTCGGGGATCGCGGCTTCGCGGCTGTCGAAATTCGGGACGCGCAAATTTGGGAAATTTTCACGGACGACGCGCTTTTCATAGGCGTCCGTTATTTTTTGAGCCTCACTGCGTTGACGACGGACTTTGGAGCGAACGCATTGTCCGTCACGACCTCGCAATTTGCAACGGCAAAACCCGCGTATTGAGTTTTTGTCGCCTGCGCGCGCAACATATCCGCGTCAAGGGGCGCGCTTTTCGCCTCCTCGATGGGAGAGGGAGAGGTCGCCTCGGCTCCGATAGAAACTGGATTTCCGTCAAAGTCGGAGATGTTGCAGACGGCGCTCATCGCTAGCGGCTTGCCCTTTTGCGCGACGACTTTGACGTCTATCGTCCGATATCTCTTGCGCGAAAGCAGACTCTGCTCGCTCGCGCCGTCAAGAGTGAGCCTTACGTTCCAGCCGACTTTCGCAGATGCGGACGACACAAATCTGTATCTGCCTTTGCCCTCATCTTTGACGCCGCCGACGCCGAGGCTCGCCTTTTCGACGTCGCCTTCAAAAAACTTCAGCCCGTCGCCGTCCCTTATCGGATAAGACAGCGACAGCGTAATCTCGTTCAGCCCTTTCTTGAACGGCTTCACCTCCACGATCTTGCCTATCTCCACGCCGATGTGGTTGTTGAATCTCGGCTCTATGACGGAAGGCGTGCCTCCGTCGAGATAGCCGCGCGTGAGATATTCGCCGCGCGAAAACGCGGTCTTGAGCGAAAATTCGTCCTCGGAAGTCAACCCTTGCGCGCCGTCGAGGATGTTGCGATATGCAAAAACCGCCTTCGCGACATAGCCCTCGCGCCGCATACGCCCCTCGATCTTGAAGGACGTCACGCCCGCGTCGATCAGCTCCTTCACGCTGTCCGCAAGGCAGAGGTCGCGCGCGGACAGAAAATATCCCGTCTTTTTGAAATCGCCGAGCCTCGCCTCGTACGGCAAGCGACAAAGTTGCTTGCAAAGCCCGCGATTGCCGCTCGCGCCCTG
>CANQZE010000040.1 GCA_947628255.1 uncultured Clostridia bacterium
GGCGTAATAGTTGAGACCGCGCTCTGTCGCGAGTCGTTTTTCGGGGACGTCGCCCTCCGCGCCGACGTACACCGCGTCGAATCCGCGCCTGCAAAGCTCGGGAAGCAACGCGAGATTGGGGTAGATGTGTCCGCCCGTCCCGCCGCCCGTGAGGACGATCGTCTTTGTCCGATATATGCTGACTTCGTTTTCCATGCTGACTATAGTATGACAAAGACGAGCAAAAGTTTTCTCGGGGCTTGAAATTTTGATGGCGATATGATATATTTCATATAGAATAAACAGGCGCCGATGGGCGCAAAGGGAGAGAATATGAAGCAGATCGAACTTTCAAGACCGGACGGAACAATTTTGAAATGCAATTTGTGGGACAATGTCGAATCGCCCAAGGGCGTCGTGCAGATATCGCACGGAATGGCGGAACACTCGAGCCGCTACGACGATTTTGCGACTTTCCTCAATTCGCACGGCTATATCGTGTTTGCCGACGATCACCGCGCTCACGGCGAGACAAGCAAAAACGCTTCCGAAAAGGGGATAAAGGGCTTCCATAAGGGAGATATCTATAACGATACGGTGGCGGACGAAGTCGCGATCACGTCCTATCTCAAGGAGCAATACGGGCTTCCCGTCGTCTATCTCGGACACAGCTACGGCAGTATGATCGGCCAGCGCTACATCGAGGAGTGCAAGGAACACGCAGGCGCCATCCTGTGCGGATCTGCGATGATGAAGGGCGCCTTGCTCAACGTCGGCGTGTGCGTGAGCGGAGCGCAATACGGCTTGCTCGGCGGCGAAAAGACGGGCAAAATGTTGGATACGCTGACTTTTGGCAACTACAACAAGCCTTTCAAGGAAGAGGGCGAATTTGCTTGGCTCTCCCGCGACCGCAAGCAGGTGGAAAAGTACCTCGCGGACGAGGAGTGCGGATATGTGATGTCGATCGCTTTCTTCAAATACTTCCTCGGCGGACTCAAAAAATCCTACAAAAAGGAAAACCTCGCGAAGATCGACCTCAAAAAGCCCATCGGCATATTCTCGGGAGACTGCGACCCCGTCGGAGGCAACGGAAAGCTGGTGAAAAAGCTGTATGAACAATACAAAGACCTCGGCGTAGAGGACGTCACGCTCAAACTGTACGAGGGCGCGCGCCACGAGATACTCAACGAGACAAACAAAGAGGAAGTGTATGAGGACTTCCTCGCAAGAATCGAGCAAATGATCAAGTGAGAAATTTTTCCGCTCTTTCCCCGCTCTTTCGCGAGCGGGGATTTTTTTTGCCTTAAAAGCCGTGGAAGAGCAAAAATTGTCTAGATTTGTCCCTTTGAGATAGGGGGACTTTTCAGGTCATAAGATTTGGTATGTTTGGCGGACTTATCGCGGGAAATTTGGCGCGCGCGGTGGCGGACAGAGCGGACGAAAAAAGCCTCGCGGAACTCAGGTTGCGCATAGGTCGTCCGCCTCTTGCCGTCACGGTCGCGGGGGAGAGGATAAAAGCGCCCCACGTCGTCTCGCGCGAAGAGCTGGACGGGATATTGCTGAGGGCGACCAATATGTCGTTGTACTCCGTCAGCGAGGAGCTGTTGCAGGGCTATATCCCCTACAACGGACTTAGGATCGGAGTGGGCGGCGAGGGCGTTTCGGAAGGTGGCAAGTTGTTGGGAGTGAAAAACATTTCCTATCTTGTGATCAGAGCGCCGCATCAGGTGAAAAACGCCGCGGACGAGGTGTACGACCGTATCGTTCGCGAGGACGCGTCCAATGGCAAAACGACGGTCAGAAGCACGCTTGTCATAGCGCCGCCGCGAGGGGGCAAGACGACCCTGCTCAGAGAGCTTGCGAGGCGGGCGTCCGACAAAAAAAGCACCGTGATCATCGACGAGAGATTCGAGATCGCCTGCGCCGTCAACGGGCGGCCGTCGCTGGACGTCGGGGACGCGGAAGTCGTGAGCGGCATCAAAAAGTGCGTCGCCTACGAGAACGTGTTGCGCGCGATGAGTCCCGAAGTGCTTGTGACGGACGAGATATGCAAAAGGGAGGAGGCGGACGTCATCGCGGACGCCGTGCGCGCGGGGGTGAAAGTGTTTGCCTCCGCGCACGGCGAGAGCCTGAAGCAGATATCGGAGTCGGAGATTTTCTCGCCACTCGTCAAGTGTTTCGAGACGGCGATTGAGCTGTCGGCGGAGCCTATCGGCAAGATCGTCGCGGTGAGAGAGCTATGAGCGGCACGCTGAGGTTGATCGCGGGCGGCTTGCTCGCCCTGATATGCTGCTATATCGGAGTGCTTGTCAAGCGCAGGTTCAAGGCGAGAGAGGAAGTGTACAGATCCGCGCTCGCATATTCGAGGGCGCTCAAAGCGGAATTGTCCTTCAAAAAGACGCCCATCCCTCAGATCGCGTCGCGGTTTTGCGGAGACAAGAAAGGCGAATTTGAGTGCGCGCTTCTGAGATGCGTCGAGATGATGCGCGGCGGAGAGGCGAATTTTGAGGAATATAAGATCAAATGCTTCAAACCCGAGGAGAGCAAAGAGCTGACGTCCTATCTCAGGGATTTCGGCGGCGCAACGCTCGAAGAACAGCTCGCGCTCGCCTCGAGATTGGAAAACTTTGCTGCGGCAAGGGCGGAACAGTGCGAAAAGGACGGCAAAAGACTTGGCAATATGTATTTCAGATTGCTTGTGTTGCTGGGGCTTGCGATCATCCTTATCCTTGCATAGAGGTGAAAATGGAAATAGATATAATCCTGAAAATCGCGGGAGTCGGGCTGTTGACGGCGATCGTGTGCATCATCCTCAAAAAGAGCGACCGCGACGAGATCGCGACGTTTGCGACGCTCGCGGGGCTGATCATAGTGGCTGTGCTTGTCATCGATATGTTGGGCGGACTGTTTGACACTCTCAAATCGTTGCTCTCGCTGAATCGATGATATTCAAACTTGTCGGGATCGCCATTATCGGCGTCATAGTCGTCGCGATGCTCAGGACCGCAAAGCCGGAATTTGCGGTGTTTGCGACTATCGCGACGGGGATCGTGATGGTCATCACTATGCTGGGCGCGCTCGAGGACGTCATCCTCGCTTTTGACGGCATCGTCAAAAAGAGCGGGATCGACGACGGCATTTTTACGGCGGTCCTCAAGATCATTGGCATAGGCTATCTCACCGAGTATTCCGCTTCGGTCGCGACGGACGCGGGATGTGCGTCGATAGCTCAAAAATTGCAGTTCGGCGGGAAGATAGTGATTTTTTTGATGAGCATATCCATCGTCGTCGCGCTGCTTGACGTCGTGACGGCGCTTGTGAATCTGTGAGGCGAAAATGGCGATCGGGATCAGCTTCAAACCTTTTGTCGGGATATCGTCGCCGAGCATTTCCTCGGCTCCGCGCCCGCTTTGCGCCCCTCTTTGGGAGAGGGACGAGAAGTGGAAAAAGCGGCAAAGACGTAAGAAGAAAATTGCGCGCGCATTTGTCATATTCGGGATATTATTGTCGATTTTTGTCGTGATAAACTTCCTGTTTTGCGATTTTGGTATTGCCTCGGCAAGCGACTCGAAAAGCGAGAAAGAGATCAAAGAAGAGCTTGGCGGCACGATCGACGATACGCTTGACGGGCTGGATTTGAAGGAGCTTGAGGACTTCATCGATTCGCTTGACGTCGATCAAAGACAGGCGATCGGGATGGACGACGTCAAAGGCGCGCTCAGGGCGCTCGTGAGCGGAAGCGCGCAGGATTTTTTCAAGCGCGTCGTCGACATCCTCTCAAAGAGCGCGGGACGATATTTCCTCGGCTTTTTGCCGTCGTGCGTCACGATTATCATCATCTGCCTCCTCAAAAATCTGCTCGGCGGGCTGACGGGGGATTTCGCGAACGCATCCACAACCGAGATCGTGCATCTCATCTGCTACATCGCGATCATCATCGTGCTTATGAGCGGAGTGGGCAGCGTGATCGCGACGGTGACACGCACCGTGGAAGGGTTGACGACGCTGTCCGCCGCGCTGTTTCCCATCCTGCTGACATTGCTCTCTATGCTTGGAGGGGCGGCTTCGGCGGCGACCTACACGCCGTTTATGGCGGCGCTGAGTACGGTCATAATGAAACTCGTCTCCGTCGTCATTGTCCCGGCGTTTACGGCGACGGCGGTGCTTGGCGTCGTGGGCAATCTGTCCAAAAACGTCAAGTTGGACAGGCTGACAAAGTTGCTGAAATCCGCTTCGGGCTGGCTTATCGGGATAGTTTTCGGGCTGTTTGCGACCTTTCTCACCGTGCAGGGCGTCGCGGGAGGCGTGGTGGACAAATTCGGCTTCAACATAGCAAAATTCGCGATGTCAAGCTATGTGCCGATCTTGGGAGGATATCTGTCGGACGGAATGGACCTGCTGAGCGCGTCGCTTGTCCTCATCAAAAACGCGCTCGGCTATACGGGAGTGATCGTGATGGTGGGCGCCGTTGTCTTTCCGCTTGTCAAGGTGGTGATATTCTCTCTCGCCGTGAGGCTGACCGCCGCGATTGCGGAGCCTCTCGGAGACAGCAGAGTCGCCTCGCTGATGAGCGGAGTCGCAAGCAACGCGAGCTTGTTGATTACGGCGCTTGCGGGCGTGGCCTTCCTGTTTTTTGTGTTGATGATGCTGTTGATAGGCTCCTGCAACGCGCTTTGAGCGGGAGCGAAAGGAGAGAAGATGAGCGAGTGGATAATTTCTATCGTAGGAGTCATATTGCTCGGCGTGTTGCTTGAGATCGTGCTTCCCGAGGGCAAGACGGCGAAATATGTGCGAGGGGCGTTTTCGCTGCTGATCGTGTTTGCGATCGCCGCGCCTTTGCCAGCGCTGTTCAAAAAGGATTTCAGCTTTACGCTTGACAGCGGGGCCGTGACGGCGGACGAAACTTTTGAGCAAACGACTTACGACAGATACGCGCTCAGGCTGGGCGCCGCCGTGGAAGAATATCTGCGGGACGAGGGGATGGAGGCGGACGTCGACGTGTATATCGAGGACGGAAAGATTTATCGCGTGCGCGTCGGGTTGTCCCGCGGAGACCCTCAAAGCGCGAGGGCGGCGGTCGCAAAGCGCCTCGGGATAGAGGAGTCACGCGTGGAGATCAATGACGGCTAAGGAGGGGTTTTATGCAGATAGAGGACAACAGAAACAGCGGCTTTTGGGACAGGGCAAAGCAAAGTCCCGCTCTCAAAAAGTTGCGCGAATCAAAAAACATACAAATTATCGCGCTGATATTCATAATTGCCGTCGGACTCATCATATATTCTAGCGTGATGACGGCAAAGAGCGACGCGCGGGACTCTTCGGCAAGCGTGATGACCGCCGAGGAACAGCGGCTGAGCGCCGCGCTGTCCAACATCGAAGGGGCGGGACGCGTGGAAACGATGATCACCTCGCAAAGGGACGTCGTCGTGGGCGTCATCGTCATAGCGGAGGGCGCGGACAGCATTACGGTCAGGCTGAGACTGCTCGACGCGGCGGCGACCGCGCTCGGCGTGAGCAAGCAGATCGTCAACGTCTACAGCCACAAATAGGGAGCATATAGGAGGAATATATGAAAATGAAGTCAAAGACCAAAAAAGTGTTGGTGCTGTCAATTATGGTGGTACTGCTTGTAACGACCGGCGTACTCAATTTCGTGTTGAGCGACAAGCTCGCGTCCAAAACGGAGACTCCCTCTATCGGCGACGGCTCAAATGTGACGCAGACCTTCTTTGCTTCCGCGAGGAGCGAGAGGGAAGCCACGCGCGAATCCGAATTCTTGTCGCTGGACGCCATCGTCAACTCCGAAGCGAGTTCGGACAGCGCAAAGCAGACCGCGGAACAGCAGAAGCTCAAACTCGTCGAGAGGATGGAAAAAGAGTTGGCTCTCGAGACCGCCATCAAGGCGAGGGGATACGGCGACGCGATCGTCACGATCGGCGACGGAGGGATCACCGTCATCGTGGACGGCGAGACTCTCGACAAGGTGGAGACAAACAAGATCCTCTCCATCGTCGTGAACGAAGCGAAATGCAAGCCGTCCGAAGTCAGGGTGCTCAACTACGCGTGACGACGCGACGAGGCGCGGGGAAAAGAAGGAAAGCGGTTTGGCGATATTTGTTGCCAAGCCGCTTTAATTTGCTCTCATTTTTGGTTGAAATTGTTCGCCTTTGATGATATAATACCGTCGGAGGCAATTATGGCATTGGACAGCTCTAATACCGAAGTTTTCGCAAAGGTCATCACATCGCTCGCCCGCGACGCCGCGCAGGAAGTCAACGGGATAAGGCTTGCCGCGGACAAACGCTCCCAAAAGGCGGTCAAGGTCTGCTTTTTGCCCAACGAGAAGGTGCAGGTGGATATGATGATCTCCGTCGCTATGGGCGGCAGCCTTCCGTCGAAGGTGGCTCAGTTGCAGGAAAGCGTCAAGTCGCAGATCGAATCCGCGACCAAGTTCAGGGTGAACGCCGTCAACGTCAGCGTGGAGAGCGTCGATTTGGAACAGTGATATGAGAAGAGTGGCAAGAGAGAGCGTTTTTCAGCTCGTTTTCGAATATACTTTTTACAACGCTCCCAACGAGGATACGTTGGGGCTTATGTTGCTAGGCTCCAACCTCAGCGAGGACGACAAGCAATATATCTCGCGCACCTATGAGGGCGTGACGTCGCGCTTTGAGGATCTCAAGGCGACCGTCGCCGCAAATCTGGAAGCGTACGCCATAGAAAGGGTGTACCGTCCCGATCTCGTCGCGCTCATCCTTGCGACCTACGAGTTGGAGCTTGGAGAGGAACCGGACGCCGTCGTCATCAACGAGGCGGTGTCGCTCGCAAAAAAATTCGGCTCGGACAAGTCCGGCAAATTTGTCAACGGCGTGCTTTCAAAACTGCTCAAAAATTTGAGGGGCGAAGGGAAGTGAACGCGATTTTTTTTCAGTGAAGTCGAAAGTTTTCTACGATATGCGGAGAGGATGATGCAAGCTCCATTCAGCGAAAAAACAGTCACAGTGAGCGAGGTCAATGCAACCGTCAAGGCGTGCATAGATTCTCCCGTGTTTCAAGGCTTGGAAGTGTTCGGCGAGGTGTCGGGGTTCAAATTCAGCGGCCCGCACGCCTATTTTACGCTCAAGGACAAGCTGTCGCAGCTGAGTTGCGTGTGCTTCAACGCGCGCAAGACATACAACCCGAAGGACGGCGAGAGCGTGATCGTCAGAGGCTCGCTGGACTATTGGGTCAAGGGCGGCAGGCTCAGCCTTCAAGCCACGACGATCCAGCCCGTCGGGCAGGGGATGCTCGCGCTGGAATTCGAGCGGCTCAAGGAAAAACTCACGGCGGAAGGGCTGTTTGACGAGGCGCACAAGAAGCCTCTCCCGCCCTATCCGAAGAGCGTGCTTGTCGTCACGTCCAAGACGGGCGCCGTCATCAGGGACATCGTGACGACGGTGCGGCGCAAAAATCCCGTCACGGATATCGTCGTGCGCGACGTGCGCGTGCAAGGCGAAGGAGCGGCGCACGAGATCGCGGGAGTACTCAAGCGCGTGGATATGTTGGGCTTTGACGTCATCGTGATCGCGCGCGGCGGAGGCTCTCTTGAGGATCTGGCGCCTTTTTACGACGAGGAGCTTGTCAGAACGGTTTACGCGATGAATACGCCCGTCATCTCGGCGGTCGGTCACGAGACGGATTTTTCGCTTTGCGATTTTGTCGCGGACAGGCGCGCGCCTACTCCCACCGCGGCGGGCGAACTTGTCGCTTACGACTATTATGAGCTTGTCTCGCAAATGAGGCAGAACGTCGGCAGGTTGAGCGTCAACGCCAAGCGTGCGTTCGAGAGAAAAACCGCTCTCGCGCAACTGGCCTTCAACAAACTCCGCGTGAAGGCGGCGTCCTTTTACGGCGACAAGGAGCGCAGGATAGAAAGATATCTGCAAAGTGCAAGGCAGGCGGTGGAGCGCAGGATGTTCAACGCGGAAGCGGCGTGCAAGTTGCTCGCGGGCAAACTGGACGGATTGAGTCCGCTCAAGGTGCTGAGCCGCGGCTATTTCAGATTGCAGAGCGGGGACAGGACTATCAGCGGCGTATCCTCTCTCAAAGTCGGAGACGTTGTCAAAGCGACGGGCGGTGACGGCTCTCTGACGGCGGAAGTGACGGCGGTGGAAGTCAAAAAATCCGACGAGGACAGGGCGTAAGCCTCGCAATTCAAAAATTCGCAAAAGACGCTGTATACGACGGCGAAAATATATCCAAAACGGCATAAGGAGTTGAATTATGGCGGAAATAAAAAAATTCGAGGAAGCGTTGAGCGAGCTTGAGACGGTCGTGAAAAAACTCGAGGGCGACGTCCCGTTGGACGAGGCTATCGAGGACTTCAAGCGCGGGGTGGAGTTGAGCAAGCTCTGCTTCGAGAGCCTCAAGTCCGAAAAGGGCAAGTTGGAGCTGTTGGTGGACGACATCAACAAGCTGACCGAGGAGTTCAAGCTCGATTGAATCCTTTGACCCTCCGCGCGCCTCAAATCGCGGGATGGGAACTTTATTTGAGCGATTATGGTGGATAAAGGCGCGTTTCTTGCGCATTTTGAAAAATATTTGGCGGATCTGCTTTCCGACGACAAGTCTGTTTTGAGCGAGGTCGCGCGCTATTGCGCATTGGACGGGGGCAAGCGCGTCCGTCCCGTTTGCGTGTATCTCGGCGCGCTCGCCGCGGGAGGGAATTGCGGGGAAAAGGAGCTGCTTGCGCTCGCCGCCGGAGTGGAGCTTGTGCATTGCTACTCGCTTGTTCACGACGATCTGCCCTGTATGGACGACGGCGCGATAAGGCGGGGCAAGCCGTCCGCGCATATCGCTTTCGGAGAGACGAACGCGGTGCTTGGCGGAGACGCGCTGTTGAGTTACGCTTTTGACCACCTCGCAAAAAAGAGCGCGGAGTTTGGAGCCGGGTTCGCGCTCGCCGCGGCGCAGATATCGTCCGCCGCAGTTGATATGGCGCACGGGCAGGCGTTGGAGCTTGCGGGGATCAAAGACGCGCGAGAGTATTTGGATATGTGCGCAAAAAAGACGGGAGCGTTGATATTGGGCGCGCTCAGAGCGGGCGCCATCGCCGCGGGAGCGGAGAAAAACGCGCTGGAAAACATCGACGAATACGGCAAGGCGGTCGGGCTTTGCTTCCAGCTGTCCGACGACTTGATCGACGGCGACGGCGCAGTGCCTTTGATCGGCGAGGAAACCGTCCGCGCCAAACTTGAGAATCAACGCTTGAGAGCCGAGTTTGCCGCACGCGACTTCGATCCCTCCTTGACCGCCTTCGTCAACACGATCGCCAACCGCACGATGTGACGAGCGTGATTTTTGCGCTTGGGGACGGGCTTGCGCCCGCTTTTTTTATACTAGCGTTGGGAATTATTTTTGCTCAGACATAGTTTGGGGAAAGAATCAAGCGAATGAGCGTGGGAAGCTCGGACAAGGCGAAGTACGTGTATTAGAATACTTGGACAGGGGTGTGTAAAACAATCCCCTCAGGCACCTAAAGGTGCCAGCTCCCCTTGCTAAAGGGAGCCTTGATTCAAACACGGCAAAGTCCGTGTACAAGTATGCTCGGACAAAGTAAAGTCCGTGAACAAGCACACTCGGACAGTGGTGACGTTAAATCCTTAGACAGGGTGTGACGTAGAGTATAAGAACACTCGGACAAGGGGATCCTTCGACAGGCTCAGGATGACAGCGTGAAACAAGGGGATCCTTCGACGAGCTCAGGATGACAGGGTGAATCAAGGGGATTCTTCGACTACGCTCAGGATGACAGGGTGAATCAAGGGGATCCTGCGACAGGCTCAGGATGACAATGTTATTACACGGGGATTCTTCGACTACGCTCAGAA
>CANQZE010000041.1 GCA_947628255.1 uncultured Clostridia bacterium
GATATATGCGGGCTACAGGGAGACGGGTTGGAAATTCGTCATCGTATCGGCGCTGTTTTTCAGCCTTATGCATCAAAACATTGTGCAGACGGGCTACACCTTCCTCGACGGAGCCGTTATGGCGCTCGCGATGTACTACACGGGATCCATCTTCCCGGGGATGATAATGCACATCGCCAACAACGCGTGGGTGGTGATCTCTGGCTTCGCGGCGGCGAGGGGAGGCGCGCTTGACTTCATCAACGTCATAGACAAGTTCCTGTCCTCGACGACGGCGGGCGTCGCGATAAGCATAGTCGCCGTCATAGTGTTCGCGGGACTCACCGTGCTGATGTTCTGGCGTATGCGCAAGGACGCCGTGAGGAGCGGGCAGATCCAAAGCGTTCCCTTCTATTCTCCCGCGGAATTTGTCGCGGCGGACGGGAAGCCGAGCGCGGTGAAGGCGCTCAAAGAGGATATTCCTTTCATCGCGACTGTGATCGTCGGCGTTTTGGCGACGGCGTTCAGCTTCATCTGGGGGATGATGAGATGAAGATCGACCTGATTGTCATCGGCAAACTCAAAGAATCCTATTTCGCCGAGGCGGCGGAAGAATATATCAAACGCTGTTCGCGATTTGCGAAGGTCTCCGTCACGGAACTTTCCGAGGCGCCGCCTTCCAAATCCCCCGAAGAGCAGAAGAGGATGGAGAGCGAAGCTCTGCTCGGCCGCGTCAAGGGAGACCTCGTCGCGCTGGACAGGCGGGGCAAGTTGCTCGACAGCGAGGAGATCGCCGCGTTTATCGACGGCGAATGCACTTCCGGAGTCAGCGAATTGACCTTTGTCATAGGCGGCAGCTACGGATTGTCCGACGAGTTGCTTGGGCGCGCCAAACTCACGCTCTCTTTTGGCAGAGTGACGTTTGCGCACCAACTCTTCAGGGTTATGTTGCTCGAGCAGATCTATCGCGCGCTCACGATCAACGCGGGATTGCCCTACCACAAGTGAAGCGCTCGGGCGGCGTGCGAAGGCTTGACGGATCCACATCCGCTATGTCGCAAGGGCAACGCAAAATTGCAACAAGAAAGACTTTATCGCTCAAAATGTCGCGATAAAGTGCGGATGGAGATATGTACGAGCAAAAATTTATGCTCAGAGCGATCGAGATCGCCAAGAGTTGCGCCGAGGCTGACGAGGTGCCTGTCGGCGCCGTGATCGTCAAGGACGGACGCATTGTCGCCGAGGGCGGCAATATGAAAGAGAGGCAGGGCAACGCCGTTTGCCACGCGGAGATCGTCGCGCTGTCTGCGGCGGCGAAGGCGCTCGGCAATTGGTGGCTTGAAGGGTGCGAGGTCTACGTCACTCTGGAGCCGTGTCCGATGTGCGCGGGCGCTATGATCAACGCTCGGGTGGAGTCCGTCTATTTCGGCGCCTACGATCTCAAGGCGGGGGCGTGCGGCTCCAAGGTGGATCTCACCGAACAAGGCTTGTTCAATCATACCGTTAAGGTGAGCGGGGGACATATGCAGGCGGAATGCGCCGCTCTCCTGACGCGGTTTTTTGAGATAAAAAGAAATAAAATGAGAGAGGGAAAATTATGAAAAGAAAACTTCTTATCATTGCGGCGGTAGTGACGCTCATCCTCACGTCGATCGCGATGGTCGCTTGCGATCTGCCCGATGCCTGGACCTACAGCCCGGACGAGATCCCCGAAGTGACCGAACCCACGATCGAAGTCCCAAAACTTCAATACTATACCCAAGAGGAACACATCACGTGGAAGCGTTCGCTCAAGAACATCACCTCCAATTATCCGGAATATTTCGAGCGCGGCTACGGCGCGTTTCTCGTTCCCGGGCTGAAAAAGGGACAGAATTTCGTGTTGCAAGGCGTGGAGTTCTGCGCGGAGAAAAACTGGGCGTTCCTTTCGGGCTACATCAGCCCCAAGACGGACAATCCGAACAGCGTTCTTTTTGTGCTTGACGCAAACAAGACCGTATGGTTGGACGGCGGCTACAGCTATCAAGGCGCACTCATCAAGGAGATCTTGCTTGACAACGCGGACGGCACTCCGTTCACAAAGCACGCGGGCGGCGTTGCGGTCAGCAAGAACAGCGTGTGGCTCGCCTCGGACGGAAAGCTGTATCGCATCCCGCTCTCCACGATCGAAAGCGCTCCCGCAACAAGTCACATCAGGCTTGACGCGAGCGTGAACGTCCCCGTTCTCGCATCCTACACGTCCTTCAGCGACGGCATACTTTGGGTGGGCGAGTTCGAATACGCGCGAGACAAGTACATCACGGACAAGTCCCACCACAGGGATGAGGACCTCACCGCGTGGACGGTGGGCTACAAGCTCGCGGAAAACGGCGAGGACGGCTACGATCCCGCGACGGGGATCAAGTCCACGGCTCTCGGCGGCGACGTCGCCATCCCGGATTGCGTGTTGTGGCACGGCAGCAAGATTCAGGGCTTTGCGGTCGCGGGCAACAGGATCGTTATGTCCAGCTCCTACGGCAGGCGCAACGACTCCTCGCTGATGATCTACACCAATCCCATCCACGAAAAGACAAAATTGCAGGTGGTCATCGGCGGCGCGTATGTTCCGACGTATCTGCTCACTGATTACGCCACTGTTTCGGCCCCGCCGATGACGGAGGATCTGAGCACGGTCTACGAGGGCGGCTCCTACTATGTGCTTGTCGCTTCGGAGTCCTCGAGCCATCAGTATTACGGCGCGGAATCCAGCGTCGCGAAAAACCCCGTCGACTTTGTGTGGAAATTCAAGATCTGACGAGAGATAGTCGCGCCCATATTTGATTTTCCCTTTTATATTGTATACTTTGATATCGCTCTTTCCTCAAGCGGCGCGAGCTTGAGGAGAGGGCCGTATCGTTGAGATGTTTTGTTCAAACGGGACGGCACTTGCCGTCCCGTTTGAACGTCGGGAAGGAATATATGGATCTGCCTTGGAGGCATATTGCTTTTCGCGATTGTGAAAAGCGGAGATCTCATATTCCCCGCAAAGAATGACTTTGCGGGTGGAACAAGCCGACTTCGAACCTTTTTTGAGGAGATTACAAGAGAAGCACTGCGCCGCTAAGGTCTGCAATGCCTGTGTCAGGCAGGACATCAACGATTTCATCCGGCCTGACGCCGAGCAGGGTTGCCGCTACGGCGACTATGATAGAGATGACGGCTGAAATGACGATAGCGAGTATCTTTTTTGTTTTATTGTCCATACACATTCTCCCAAGAAAAAATTTTTGCTCTCGGAGAGTATGCGGCTTGTTCCGAAAAGCACTATAAACCCTCATTTTGAAAAAATGCAAAAAAATATGACATAATTTCTTCAAAAATCGCAAATCGATGGAATATAGTGTAGGTATGTTGCGTTATGTGTTCTTAAAATCCGAATGGCAAGATATGCCTTTGCTCGGCAAAACGGTCGCGGAACATATGTTCTCGGGATTGGAGATCGAGGAAGAGGAGGCTGTGTTTACGCGCGAAGGGGAGCAATTTTGCGCGGACGTCGCCATCCTCGCTCTCGATATGCCACTCATCGCTCGCCGCGATGTGGAAAAGGCGGCGGAGCGTATGCGCGCCAAGGGGATAGGCGAACTCCGTCTCGGCGGTTGCGACAGCCCGTCGCGCATCCTGCTTAGCAAGGGGTCGAAAGGCTATTTTGCAAATGACGGGGCATTTTTGAAGATTGTTGATGCAAAATCGCGATCGATGGTGTATAATCAAATGAGAAGCCGTATCGTTCAGTCTCACCTCGCCCGCGGAGTTGAGATCCCGTTCTCGGACAGCGTGTCGATCGACGCTACGGTCAAAGTCGAAGCAGGCGCTTTGATCCTGCCGTTTTCGCGTATCGAAGGCGATTCTCACATATTCGAGGGAGCGCGCGTTTCTTCCTCGTATGTGGCGTCAAGCGAGATAGGACGGGGCGCAAGCGTGGAGATGTCTCACGTCGATCGCTCCGTTGTGGGAGCGGGCGCAAGCGTGGGTCCGTTTGCGAGACTGCGCGGCGCGAACATAGGCGAGGGTTGCAGGATCGGCGACTTTGTGGAAGTCAAGGCTTCCGCTCTGGGCGACGGGGCAAAGGCGGCTCATCTCGCGTATGTGGGCGACGCGGACGTAGGCGCGCGCACGAATATAGGTTGCGGCGTCGTGTTCTGCAACTTCGACGGCGAAAAGAAGAGCAAAACAAGCGTGGGAGAAGGCTGTTTCATCGGAGCCAACGTCAATCTTGTCGCGCCTCTCAGCGTAGGCGACGGCGCGTTTGTCGCCGCGGGGACCACCGTGACGGACGACGTGGAGAAGGACGCCTTCGCGATCGGAAGATCAAGACAGATCACAAAACCCAGATAGCGGGGAAAAACCCCGCGTTCGGAGGACATATGTTGCTTATCGTGGGGTTGGGGAACCCGGGGACCCGTTACAAAAACACATTTCACAACGTCGGATTTATGGCGGTGGACGCGCTCGCAAAAGAGTGCGGCGTTCGCTTTTCAAAGACGGAATGCAGCGCAAAGACGGCGCGCGGCGCTCTCGGCGGCGAAAGTTTTGTCCTCGCCAAACCCGAAACGTATATGAACCTCTCGGGAGAAGCCGTCAAAAAGCTCGTGCGCGCCTATGGCGTCGATACGAAAAACGAGCTTATCGTATGCTATGACGACGTCGATCTGCCCATCGGCAAGCTCCGCCTCAGGGAGTGCGGCAGCGCGGGTACGCACAACGGGACTCGCAACATTGTGTCCGAACTCGCCACCGAGGATTTTATGCGGCTGAGGATTGGCACCCGCACCGAGGAGCTGGCGGCGGGAGATACGCCGCTCATAGACTTTGTTCTGTCCAAGATACCCTATGGCGCAAAACCCGCGCTCGACAGGGCTTTGAAATGCGCGGTCGCGGCGCTCGAGCAACTCATAGAGGGAACTCCCTTCGCGCGCGTGCAGGAGAGGCTCAACCACTACGCTCAATGACCCGCAAAATTCGCGAGACGAAAGACGCAAACTGCGATCGGAAGAAAAAGTGACAGCGGACATTTTTCAGCTCAAAAACATAGACCCTCAACTCGCCCGCCTCGAAGGCCTCGGCGAGAAGAAGCTCAAAGACGGGGATATTTCCGCCGTCGGGATTTTGCGCGCTTCGGACGGCGCAAAGGCGCACATCATCGCCGCGATCCCCTGCAGAAAACTCGTTGTCACGGCGGACGCTCCCGCCGCGGACAGTATGCTCAGAAGAATATCGAGTTGGGGGATAAGAGCGGAGGCGCTCCCGTACAGAGACGAGACGCTGTTGCCGCGCAAGAGCGTGTCAAAAGCGTCGATGTTCAAGCGCGTCAACGCCCTCTGCGCGATAGACAGACAGCAAGCGGACGCCGTCGTCGTGAGCGCCGACGCGCTGTTGCAACGCTTTCCCGCGCGCAGATTGATGCGGGAGATGTCAGTTTGCCTCGCAAGCGGAGAGATAATGCCGCCCGGGGACGTCGCTTCACGCCTTGCGCGAGCGGGCTACGTCAGACAGGAGATGGTCTCGGATATGGGAGAATTTGCCCTGCGCGGCGACATTCTCGACGTGTATTCGCCCGACGGACAGGCGTACAGAGTCAACTTTTTCGACGACCTCATCGAGGATATCCACAGCATAGACCCGACGTCGATGCTGTCCATCGAGGCAAAGGACAGCCTCACGCTTCCTCCCGTCAGCGACATTTTGCTTGACGAAGAGGGATTCAAGGCGGCAAGCGAAGCGCTGTCTCTCAACATCAACGCGAAAAACGCCGCGTCCGTCAAATCGGGATTGTCCGTGGGCGCGCAGGACGCGACGGCGGTTTGGGCTATGCCCTTCGCAAAGGGATGCACTCAGTCTTTGATCGAATATTTTGACGACGATCTGCCTCTGCTCGTCATTTTCGACGAGCCGAAACTCGTCTATGAGAAGCTCTCGCTCCTCGCGAAGGAGTTCGACAGCCGCGTCAAAACTCTGCTTGAAGCGGGCGAGATCTTGCCCGCGCACAGGGACGCTTGCCTAACGCTCAACGAGCTTATGCGCGAATTGATGTTTGTGAGAAAGCTCGCCTTCGGAGGGCTGTCCCTCTCGAATCCCATCTTCGAGCCTAGGCTGTTGATAGAGCCTGTCTCTCGCCCCGTCACAAAGTATTATCTTGCTCCGGAATCCATCGCGGGCGACATCAAACGCTTCACTGCGGCGGGCAGTAAAGTGGTGCTCGCTTGCGGAAACAGGGAGAGGGCGAAGGGCGTCGCGGCAAGCCTCAGGGACCTCGACGTGTATTGCGAGATC
Source organism: uncultured Clostridia bacterium (assembly GCA_947628255.1). Classification (GTDB taxonomy): domain Bacteria; phylum Bacillota; class Clostridia; order Christensenellales; family CAG-917; genus CAG-475. Next base: position 6,289 of record CANQZE010000041.1, read on the forward strand.
GGCGACGGGGATCTGCCTTGCAGTGTGCAGGCGACTCCTCTCGACATCGAAGTCGGGGTCAATTATCCAAAGGCGAAACTTGTGATAATCGGCGTCAGCGAATGCGTCGGCAAGAGGCACGGCGAAAGCGTCATTTCGCAGAAAAAGCAGTTTATCGCGCCAAAAGCGGGAGATTATGTGGTGCATCGCGTGCATGGCATAGGTCTTTGCGAAGGCACGACGTTGATGAAAACAGGGGAGTTCGAGCGGGAATATATCGTGCTGAGATACCGCGACGGCGACACGCTTTACGTTGCGACGGATCAGATGAACAACCTGCAAAAATTCATCGGCGAGGAACATCCGCCGCTCAACAAACTGGGCGGAAAGGAGTTCGAGCGCGAAAAGGAAAAGGTGCGCAAATCCGTGCGCAAGCTCGCCATCGATCTTGTGGATCTGTATGCCAAGCGTATGAAACAGCAGGGGTTCAGATACAGCGAGGACACGGTTTGGCAAAAGGAATTCGAGGACGCGTTCGAGTATGAGGAGACCGCCGATCAGCTCAAAGCCATCGCCGACATCAAGCAGGATATGGAGAAGGGCAGGATTATGGACAGGTTGCTCGTGGGCGACGTCGGATTCGGCAAGACGGAAGTCGCCTTCCGCGCTATGTTCAAGACGGTCCTCGACGGCAAGCAGGCGATCTTGCTCGCTCCCACGACAATACTCGCGCGCCAACACTATGAAAATCTCGTCGCGAGGATCCAACCGTTCGGCATCAAGTGCGGATTGTTGACCCGCCTCAGATCGTCGGCGGAAATATCCGATATCCTCAAGGGCATCAAGGACGGCAGCGTGCATATGATCGTCGCAACTCACCGCGCGCTCGCAAAGGACGTGGAGTTTGCGGATCCCGGCCTGCTCGTGCTGGACGAGGAACAGCGTTTCGGCGTCGAGCACAAGGAAAAACTCAAGCAAAAATATCCGCTTGTGAACGTGCTTGCGCTCTCCGCGACGCCCATACCCCGCACGCTGAATATGTCGCTGAGCGGCATCAGAGATATCTCTATGCTCGAGACCGCGCCGCAGGGCAGGTTGCCCATACAGACCTATGTTTTGCCATACAGCGATTCGCTTGTCGTGGACGCCGTCACTCGCGAGACCGCAAGGGGAGGGCAAACGTTGATCTTGCTCAACAACATCGAACAGCTCGACGCGTATGCTCGGCGTCTCGGCGATATGCTGGACGGCGTCAGGATCGTCACCGCGCACGGACAGATGAATCCAAAACAGATCGAGGAGCGCGTGAGCGCGTTTTATGACAAACAATTCGACGTGCTTGTCGCGACGACCATCATCGAAAACGGCATAGACTTGCCGGACGCGAACACGCTCATCGTCATAAACAGCGGAAGTTTCGGACTCTCGCAGCTCTATCAGCTCCGCGGACGGGTGGGGCGCAGAGGCGTGCTTGCTCACGCATATTTCACCGTCCCCGAAAACGGCGCGCTGACGGACGCCGCGCAAAAGAGATTGAGCGCCTTGCTCGAAAACACCGAGATCGGCAGCGGTTTTCGCGTCGCGCTTTCGGATCTGTCCATCAGAGGCGCAGGCACATTGCTCGGCGCGGAACAGAGCGGACATATCGAAAAGATCGGCTATGAGATGTACCTCGAGATCCTCGAGGAAACCGTCGAGGAGATCAAGACAGGCGTCGCGCACAAGCCTCAGCGCGATTGCGAGATGAGAGTGGACATCGCTGCCTTCATCCGCGACGGCTATGTCAGCGCCCGCGACAAGTTGCGCGTGTATCGCCGCATCTCGGATGTCGCGACGATTTCCCAACGCGACGCGCTCATCGAGGAGCTTTCGCAAGTGTACGGCCCCGTCGATCTGCCGCTTGAAAACCTCATCAACATCTCTCTGCTCAAAAACCTCGCGTCAAGATATGACGTCTCGCGCGTCGTCATCAACAGAATGGGCGCGGGCGCAAACTTCTATGACGCGGACGTTTTCAAAAACGAAGCCCTTATGCGCGCCGTTGCCGACAACCGCGACTCTTGCGTACTCACCGACGCGATCCCGCCCACGCTGATTTTTGAAGCGAACAAGCTCACCGCCGAGCAAAAACTCAAAAAGCTCATTGACTTTTTCGCGTCCGTTTGACGCAAAAAAGAGTTGTGCGCAAATCAACAAAACAAATGTTTATCCGCACAATCTTTGCAGATAAAGTGCGGATTTTGCATATTTTTTGCGAAAGTATAAAACAAATGCGGGTCGCATACAAAGCGGTCGTTTTTTCAAAAACCCAAGGCTGTAAAACTCGTTGAACGCAGGAGCTTCAAAACAAAAAAAAGTCTGCGGAGCGCAAATTGCAAAGCAAGCAGATGTTATGAAATCTTAAGAATTCTGTGGAAAGTAAAGAAAAATTAAGGATAAAAATCGACAAAATCCGTTGACATTCTACCCCCCCCCCTATAATAATGTTAACAAAAGTAATGCGTATATCCACAATCGCGTTTTTCACCATTGCGGAATGTTATGACTGACGTCACGCTTGCGGACAGCATACTCGAAAAGAGCGGACTGTTTTGCGTGGGTATTGAGACCAACTTCGCAGGCGAAATGTTGTGCCCGGACAACAGATATTTGAATACCGAACTCGGCGATTTGTTTGCGGGCTGGAACCACGTAGGAGGCACGTCATTCCCTGCAATTTTGAGGCTTGAGGGAGATGTGCGTATGTACGATTGGAAGGATCTCGCCAACGTCAACAGCGATACGCTCATCAAATCCGATGTAGGGAGTACGGGCGGGATCCAACTCAAACTCGATCTTGCCGCGATGATAGATTATATGAACGCCAACGCCAAGGATAAGATAGGGTCTATCGTCGAGCAATCGGACGATACGAAATATGTCCATGGCGGCATTGCTTTGTACGGCGGCGGCAGAAACTATTCTCAGGTGGACACATCCGGCTTGAAGGATGATCGCAAGAGCGGACTGAAGAACTTCGCCATCAATTTGAGCGAAGTCGCGGGATCGGGAGACGGGGAAGATATAACTCAATTGTTGCCCAGAGCCGCCGGCACTCAGGACTTCCGCTTCTTTATGTATGAGTACACAGGTTCAAACGACCGCGCTTGGCAGGATAACGCAAACTATGACGTTCCCGCCGTGTCGTTCGGATGAGTTTCAATATGTATCTTGCATTCTGAGCCGCAAATCGATGTTTCGATTTTAACAAAAATCCCCGCCGAAAGCGGGAGTCCAAAACATTGCCTCGCTTCCGCGAGGCAATGTTTTTGTGTTTGAGGAGTTTTTCGCTCAAGCAAGTTTCACAACCGTGATATTTGCTCCGAAATACGACGTAGTCTGTCCCGATACGTTATAGATGGATAGCGTGGTGGGGACGGCGGCGGTGTAGATGATCGTCTTGCTCACGTTCGCCGCGCCCGTGTCGGTGGCGTTATCGGAAATCGTCTCGTTTG
>CANQZE010000042.1 GCA_947628255.1 uncultured Clostridia bacterium
CAACTCGGCGTTGACAATTCCAACGGCGTTGACGCTATCGCGCTGCAGCGCCTCTTTCAGACCGTCAATGACATATACGTCGCGATCGCAAAGACGGTTTTTCAACCTTTGCGTATATTTTTCGGGAGCGGCGGCGTCGATAAGCACAAGTTTGACTTTGCTTTTGCGCTCGACTATGATATCCTCGCCGTACAACGCGGCTCCCGCGCGCTGGGCAAGCCCTATATATGACGCGATCTTGTCAGTCATCAAGCCCCCTGAAGACGTCGTCGGACACATTAGTGTGAAATTGCGCGGACAACAGCCTCTTCTTTTTCAATTTCGAAATACATTCCGCCTTAGCGTGCGCATAAGCGCCGCGACCTTGCGCCTTGCCGCTCCTGTCAACGACGACGTTTCCGTCCTCGTTCAGCACAAAACGGATAAGCTCGCTCTTGTCGCAATGCTCCCTGCACGCGAGGCACATCCTGGTGTTCTTCTTATAGCTCGCCATCGCCAAGTTCTGCAGGATCGCCGATGTCGCCTAAATCCGCAATATCCACGGCAAATTCCGAATTTGGTTTGACGTCGATCTTCCACCCCGTCAACTTTGCCGCGAGACGCGCGTTTTGACCGTTTCTGCCGATCGCAAGGCTGAGTTTCTCATCGGGAACGGCAACGCGCGCGGTTTTCTCTTCCTCTTTGATCGTGACCTGCACGACGGGTGCGGGAGAGAGAGCGCTCTTGATATACAGGAAGATATCGTCATAATACGGGACGACGTCGATCTTTTCAAAGCCGCCGAGTTCCGCAATGATCGCGTTGATCCTCACGCCCTTGTTGCCTATGCAGCTGCCGACGGCGTCGACGTTGGGATCGTCGCTTCTCACGGATATCTTGGTGCGGAAGCCCGCCTCTCTGACGACGTTGACGATCTTGACAAGCCCCGCTTTGACTTCGGGAACTTCCATCTCGAGCAGACGGCGCACAAATCCGGGCGACGTCCTCGACACGATGACCTGTGCGCCATGCTCGCCGCCGCGTATCTTTTTGATGAAAACTTTGATGACGTCGCCGACGTTGTAGGTCTCGTTGGGCATCTGGTCGGATTGCATCATTATGCCTTCCATCTGTGTGCCTGTGATCTCAACAAAGACATTGTTGCCCTCTTTGCGCCTTACGATGGCGGTGAGGATCTCGCCCGTGCGCTCGCTCATCTCGTTTATCACCATATCGCGCTTGATGTCGCCGATGCGCTGCAATATGACCTGCCTCGCGGTCTGCGTTGCGATACGCGAGAAGTCCTTCGGCGTGATATCCTCGATTATGACGTCCCCGATCTGCTTTGTGGGATCCATATCGCGGGCGTCCTCAAGCGAGATCTCGGTCTCCTCGTCGGAGACTTCCTCAACGACCAGCCTGTGCGAGAACACTCTGATCGAGCTTTTCTCCTCGTTCAGACGCACTTTGATCTGCGCCGGAAAACCCTCTTCCTTCTTGAATGCGGACGCAAGACCCGCCTCGACCGCTTCGATGATCTGCTCGCGCGGAATGCGGGACTCCTTCTCAAGCGCGTCAAGCACTTGGAAAAATTCTTTGTTGACCATGCTTTTATCCTCCTAAAACCTTATGTACGGCTGTACTTTGGTTATATATTTTCTGTCAAAAACTTTGTCTCCCTTCTGAGCGGAGATTGTGATCGAGGCGTCGTCATATGAGAGCAGGACGCCGTGACGCTTTTTACCGTCGTCGCACTTGAACTCGATCTCCGTGTCAAGAGCGCGACGAAAATCGTCGTCGGTGACGATGGGCCTGTCCAAACCCATCGAGGACACTTTCAGAACGTATGCTCCGTCAAACAAGTCGTCAAGCGAATCCAGCGCGAAAGATATTGCCCCGTGCGCCCTCTCGCACAAATCCAGATCCGCGCCGCCCTTGCGCCAAATCAGCGCCTCCACCGTAAAGGAGCCGTATTCGCAATAGAACTTCACCTCGACAAGTTCCGTCCCCTCTATCCTGCTCACGACGTCGCATATCGCGTTCGTCACGGCGCGTTTGTTGTCCTCCGTCAAAACAGTCATATCGTTTCCTTCTGCGCTTCGGCGCTTCTAATGCGCCTCGGCGATCTCTCTAAAAATAAGAGTGAGCGGCTTGCTCACTCTAAGTAGTTACACTTATCGTAGTTATAATATAACATATAAAATATTGCATTGCAAGCGATTGTGAAAAATTTCTCCGCACAATTTGAAATTTTTGATGGACAATTGTCGCAATATGCCGTTTGCATATCCCAACCGCGCCAACTCGCCTCGACGAGGCGAAAAAGGATATGTCCGCGACTTAAGCGCCTGCGTTTTCGAGTTTTATGCGCAAAAGCTCCTTGAACAGCTCGTATGTCGCTTCGACGTCGCTGAGCGCGCGATGGGCGTCGGTGTGCGTGAGAGATAGGTCCCTCGCGATATTTTCAAGCGAAAACGATCTTCTCGACGGCATAAGTTGCTTCGCGAGCAGATAGGTGTCAACTGTGTCGTTGTCAAAATAATAGCCCTTTTCCGCCCCTATCCTGCGAATGATCGGCGCGTCAAAACCGTCGATATTGTGTCCCACAAGCGTCGCGCCTGCCGTGAATTTGTAAAAATCGGGAAGCACTTTTTCGATGGAGGGTGCAAACGCCACAGTCGCGTCGTAGATATGGTTGATCGCCGAAGCGCCTTCGGGGATATGCTCTTTCGGTTTGACGAGTGTTGAGAACGTCGTGATCTCACCCTTGTCTATCCTCATCGCGCCGATCTCGATGATCTCCGTTGTGGCAACTTGCGTGGACGTCGTCTCAAGATCGAACACAACAAACGTCTTATCCGCCAAATAGTCGTCGACTTTCGAACTTCCGTCGTCGATGAAGCCCTGCTCGCGCACCGTCCTGTACGGCTGAGGCTTGACCTGCTCATATCTGTCGGGGATGGGACGGCGCTCTATCGCGTGGATGCTGTCATAATCAATCTTGCAGGAGAATATGGCGTTCACGGTGTAGTTGAGCGAGCCGGAATAATTTGACATCGCAACGCGCCCTATGCAGACAACTTCGTCGCCGTCTCGGAGAGTTTGCTCAAGTTTGTCCGCCTCGTCGGGCTTGGGGAAACACACCGTCTCCATCTTACCCGTGCTGTCGTTGATGAAAAACGATATGATGGGAAGCTCGGGCGGTCCGCTCTTGGCGTCGTTGGGATCATATTTTCTGTTTTTGTATTTGCGACGAGAAAATCCCGACGTCTTGCCTGAAAGCACGATATTTTCCCCCGCCGTCTTGATGTCCGCGATATAATTCGGCATCTGGGATATGCTCTCTATCTTGCCTTTTGCGTAAAGCTTGCCGCCGACCGTGATTTCTACGAGGCGAAGAGACGCGCCGCTCGACACTGTAGTGCTTTTGACAAACTCCTCCTCCGCTTCAAACGACTCGCTCTTTTCGACGGATATCTCGGCTCGCTGCATAAACGAGCGCTCCAGCGCGTTTTTGAGACCGTCGAGAATAGATCCCGTCTCCAACATCGTGCAGATCGCCTGATCGAAACGAAGCGCAATGCAGATGACGTCGTCCGTCACTTTGATCGTCAGAGTGTTGGAGTTGAGACGCTTGAAGAGCATATTGTTTGCGGAATTGAAATATTCAAGAATCTTGTTGCGCACGACGCTCTCGTCCGCATAAGTCTTGACGTATTGCACCGTCGTTTTGATGCCGCCGAACATTCCCGCAACGACGTTTTGAACGGTGGTTTGCGCGTCCTTGTCCTCAATAAAGTTTTTATAATCGAACGCGCTTATCAAAAACCGCACGGTCAACTCATTCGCTTTTTGATAGTATGTAGCACCGCAAAATTTGAGCATCGGAAATGCCCCTTTCGTCTCTCTTTGAAATTCTTCAACAAATTTACAAGTTTCCATAGTCGCTCAATGTTTTCTCATTTATTAGGTTTTTTAGAATACTTTCAGATAATTTCCGCAAGCAATGCCTCAAATTTTTGCATAAGTTGCTCGTTTGATACTGTTTCGAAAATTTCTCCGTCTTTGAGTATGACCGATCTCGTCTCTCCTCCCGCTATGCCGAGATCGCTGTCTCTGCCCTCTCCTATCCCGTTGAGCGGACAGCCCAACACGGAGATCTTGAGAGGTTTATTTATGTTTGCCGTTTTAATTTCGATCTCGTTTGCGAGGCGTGACACGTCGATCTGAGTTCTCGCGCAAGTCGGACACGCGACGACGTCCGCGCCTTCCCTAAGTCCCAAGGTCTGCAATATTTTTTTGCCTGCAAGCGCTTCTTCGACGACGTCCGCGCTCAAAGACACTCTTATCGTGTCCCCTATGCCTTCGTTTAGAAGCATACCTATGCCGATCGCGCTCTTGACAAGCCCACTGCGCAAAGTCCCCGCCTCGGTGACTCCGATGTGCAACGGATAGTCGCAGACTGCCGCCAATTTGCGATTTGCGGCGGCATTCACAAGCGGATCGCTGTGTTTTATCGCGACGACAATGTTGCGCATACCGTATTTTTCGAAAACATCGGCGCATTCGAGCGCGCTCTCGACAAGCGCGTCAACCTCGTTCATTCCACGGTATTTGGGAGCGAGCGATCCGCCGTTAACCCCGACGCGAACCGGGACGCCCAAATCGATAAGGCGCTTGCTGAGTTCTTCGATCTCGCCGAAATCCGTCATATTTCCGGGATTCATCCTCAGTTTTTTTGCGCCGTTTTTCAACGCCGCGTGCGCAAGTTTATAGCTGTAATGCACGTCCGCGATCAGAGGAAGCCCAACTCGCTTTGATATCTCGCCGAACGCTTCTGCGGACGCCTCGTCGGGTACCGCGAGTCTGATGAGATCGCATCCGACGCTCTCCAGTCTGTTGATTTGAGCGACGCATCCGTCTATGTCCGTCGTTTTGACGTTGAGCATAGATTGTACGGTGATGGGCGCGTCGCCGCCTATGGCGATGTCTCCGACGTAAACTTTTCGGGATACTCTCCTGTTCATAACCATATTTTACACTATCCTTTGCACCGATTTTGTCGCTTTATGCCCGCACCAAGTGGAAAATATCCAAAAATACCGCGAACACAAGCAAGAGTATAAGTCCCACAGTGTGTATGATCGCCTCCACCTTGCGAGGCACGGGTTTGCGGAATATCATTTCGATGACGGTGAACAACATTCTGCTTCCGTCCAACGCCGGGAATGGAAGCAAATTCATCACGGCGAGGTTTGCGGAGATGACCGCGACCGCGTACAAGAAACTGTCGAAACCCGCCGAGGAAACCTTTGCCATCAATCCTATCGTCGTGATCGTGCCGCCCGCCGACTCAAGCCCTATCTTGCCCGTGATCAGCGCGCCGAGCGACGCCAAAATCTTGAACACGATGAAGAAACTGAACCCAAACGACCTTCCCAATGCCGAGAAAAACGGCAATTTGGCGCGGGCGACACTCCTGGTGATGCCGAAACCGTAGCTGTAATATCCTTCGGGATCCGCGTCGTTTGCGCCGCGTTGGACGACGGAAGCGCTACGCTCGACAATATCGCCGTTTTCGCCGTATTTCACAACTGTGAGCGTGATCTGCTCGTCGGTATCGGCCGCTTGGATGGAGTCAAGTTGCGAGTATGGGACGGGAGCGTCCAACTCTTCGCCGTTGATCTCGATGATGAAATCCCCCTCTTCAAACGGCGAATAGAAATGTTTTTGCATTGTGATGTTTTTGCGCTTGCCGTTTCGCATCACTTTGAATTTCGCGCTGTCGCCGAGCTTGGAAAAAGCCTTGTCCAGATCTTCCTGCAACATTATGTTGACCTGCTTGCCGTTTATGCCGAGAATGACGTCGCCTTCCATAAGGCAGTCTTCGGTTTGAACAACAAGAGGATCGTAGTGCGTCCCAACGATCGTCGGCAACACTTGCCCGTACGCGGTGAAAAATATCGTGATGATGAATATCGCGGATATGAAATTCATAAACGCGCCCGAAAATAGGACGATCAGCCTCTTCCACGCGGGTTTGTTGTTGAACGCGTCGGGATCCTTGACGATGTTTCCGCTTGCGTCGCGCACTTTCTCTCCGTTTTCGTCAAGAAGAGCGCCCTCTTCGTCCTCGCCGTGGAAAGCGCAAAATCCGCCGATGGGAAAGGGCCGTATAGAAAAGAGTTCTCCCGTCTTTTTGTTTGTGTGCTTGAAGATCTTAGGCCCGAACCCGATCGCAAATTCGTCTATCTTGAAGCCGAGCAGTTTTCCCGCCGTATAGTGACCCAGCTCATGGACGACGATCATAACCATAAGCGCAAGCAAAGCCACTATGACGTAACCTATATATTTGAAAACCTCGGCGGCTGTCACCGCAAGAAAAATTGCCACTTATTTTGCTCCTATCATAGAATAAGTGTATTTTCGAGCCGACTCGTCTATGCACAAAACGTCGTCAAGCTCCACGAGCTTTCGCGAGGAAAATTTCGCCAACGTTTTGGACAGCGCGGTCGGAATATCCGTATATTTGATCTTTCCTTTCAAAAACTCCTCCACAAGGACCTCGTCCGCCGCGGACAGCGCTATGCAAGCCTCTTCTCCAGCCTTCGCCGCCTCAAACGCGATCTCAAGACAGGGATATCGTTCCAAATCGGGCGCGCCGAAGTGCAACTCACCCATATCCGCAAGCGAAAGCGGCTTGACGCTGTTCAAGCCGTGCGCGGGATAAAACAGCGCGCTTTCGATCGCAAGCGCCATATCGGGGACGGACAGCAACGCCTTTTGCGATCCGTCAGTCAGCTCGACGAGCGAATGGATGACGCTTTCGCGATGCATCACCACGCGCACTTGATCCGCTTCCACCTCGAACAAGCGCATAGCCTCTATAACCTCGAGTCCCTTGTTGAAGAGCGTCGCGCTGTCCACCGTAATTTTTTTGCCCATACTCCACACGGGATGCGCGAGCGCCTGCTCCGCCGTGACAAATCCGAGCCGCTCCAAAGGCAGATCCCTTAGCGCGCCTCCGCTTGCCGTGAGAATGAGGCTTTTGACGGAAGCCTTTTCTTCCCCTCTCAAGCACTCGAATATCGCGGAATGTTCCGTATCGAGAGGCAAAATTTTGCCGCCGTATGCCTTTTCAAGCGTCTTCAGATGTCTGCCTGCGGCGACGATCGTCTCTTTATTGGCGATCGCCAATGTCGCGCCGCGTTTGAGCGCCGCGCACGCCGCCCACAATCCCGCTATACCGCTGACTGCAAGAACGACGATATCGGACGGCTTTGAAGCCAACTCCTCCAAAGATGATAGGCATTTTGTGTATTTTTTATCCTCGAAGAGATCGAATATCGAACTTTGAACTTCAACGGCGCCTTCGGGAAAATAGTAAAAATCGGGAGAGTACTTGCCGAGCTGAGTCCTCAGCAGATCGGCGTTTTTGTATGCCGAAAGCCCGACGACTCTGAATGCGTCGGGATGACGATCGATGACTTTGAGCACCTGAGTGCCGACGGAGCCTGTGCTCCCCAAAACGGTAACTGTTTTCATATATCCTGCGTCGTTTGAAAATTCAAATGATTTTTATTGTCAATATCCGTAGATACAGGCGAACGCGATGAGCAGCACGACAAGGCTGTACATCACACTGTCTATCCTGTCGAGGAATCCGCCGTGTCCCGGGAAAATTTTGCCGTAATCCTTGATGCCGAGCGCGCGCTTTATCCGAGACGCGGCAAGGTCGCCAAGCTCCGAGATCGCCGAACACATAGCGCCGAGCGCCGCGTATATCAGAGCGCTCTTCCAAAGCCCTCCTCTCTCGTGCGAGATGAACGTGATATAGCCGCATTTCGATATAAATTCCGGCGCGATCTCCCCTCCGACGTATTCGAAGATGAGCCACAGCAACATCGCGACGAATATCCCGCCGAATATCCCGCCGCACGCGCCAGCTATAGTCTTTTTGGGACTTATTGTCGGACAGAGTTTCTTGCCGCCTATCGCCTTGCCGAACGCGTAAGCAAACAGGTCGCTGCCGATTATCGGGACGAGGATCGCAAACAGGATCGCGAAAAACGCGCTGTATTTGTAGCTTATGACAAACGCCGCGGTCAGAAACATCGTCGGATACACAAGCAAAAACACGTTGGCAAAAAGATCGCTAAGTCCGCATATGCGACTCTTTTCAGCATTTTGAGGCGCGTCCGACTTCCCCGCATTTTGAGCAACGGTTTGAGGCTCTTCCGCGTCTTGTTGGGCGTCGGAAATCTCGCTCTCTCCGTCCGAGGGAGTCGCTTCGCGACTCTTATCCGCAGACGGTTTGAAAGTGAATATGCTCAGGCACAGCAACGCTCCGACAAGCAAAACTATGAGAATGCCCTGTATGCCCGCGCTCACCGTCTTGTTGCCGTCGCCGATGAAGTGTTGCATAAGATAAAAGACGGGATACGCTGTGACAAGCACGAATATCGGCGGCGCTTTGAACATATGGTAGCCGCCGTCCTTGAGGCACTTGTACATCTCATACAGCGAGCCGGCAAAGAAGATCATAACGAGCATATCGATAAATATGGGGCTTACAAAATATCCAAGCACCATAAACGCGGCAAGCACGATCACCAATATGACAGATGTGAGATGTCTTTTCATATTATCTACCGAATTTCCTCACCCGACGGGAAAATTCTTCAAGCACGGCGTCGGCGTCATCCTCGGTCATATCAGGCCAAAGTTTGTCCAAAAACAGCAACTCCGCGTACGCCGCCTCATACAGCATAAAGTTTGAGAGGCGCTTTTCTCCGCCCGTGCGCACGATCATATCGAGCTTGGGAAGCCCCGCCCCCGACAGCGACTCCTCAAACTTCTCTTCTGAGAAAAGTCCGCTGTCCGCGGCAATCTTTGCGGCGTGAATGATGTCGGATCTCGCGCCGTAGTTGAGCGCGATATTGAGCAAAGTCCCGCTTGAATCGGCAGTGCGTCGCTCGACTTCCTCAACGCTTTGGGCGACCTCTGCGTCAAGCGCGTCGATATCTCCCATATACGTCACTCTGAGCGGCCCCGAATACGTGCGATTGAATTTTTTGACTTGCTCGAATATTGCGTCGATCTCCGCCTGTGGACGCGCGCTGTTCTCGGTGGAAAACGCAAACGCGCTCACCGCCTCAACGCCTCTCTCGTCAAGCCTCTTTATAACGCGCATAAGGGCTTCAAGCCCATGCTTGTAGCCCTCCGTGCGAGGCAACCCGCGGGACGACGCCCACCTGCCGTTGCCGTCCATTATGAACGCGATGTGTTTTGGGATCATCAGATGGCGAGGATCTCCTGTTCCTTATCCTTGAAGATCTTGTCGACTTCCTCAAATTGCTTGTTGAGAGCTTTGTCGACGTCGGCAAGGAATATCTTGAGATCGTCCTCGGTGATCGTAGACGCCTTTTCGAGCTTTTTGAGTTCCTCAACGGCGTCGCGGCGAGCGTTGCGCATAACGATCTTTGTCTCCTCATAATATCCCTTCGCCTCTTTGACCAGCGCGCGACGGCGCTCCTCGTTGAGTTCCGGGAAAACAAGGCGGATCACAATGCCGTCGTTGTTGGGATTGATGCCGACGTTTGCTGCAAGGATAGCTCTCTCGATGGCTTTGAGCTGCCCTTTGTCCCACGGCGCAATGACAAGAAGTCTCGCCTCGGGGACGGTTATGTTTGCCAT
>CANQZE010000043.1 GCA_947628255.1 uncultured Clostridia bacterium
GGGGGGGGTACTTGTTGTATATGCCGCGCAAACAAATCTCCAAGTAAAATCCGCGCAAAACAGATACAAACACGATGAGATAGAGGGTTAGACCCTCTATTTTTCGTTTGCGCGCGTATGTGCGTATATAAATAAAAAACGTAAATAGAAACAAAATAAAAACAATATAAAAAACAAAATTTCAACGAAGTGTGCGCGATGAGCGCGCAGGGAGGAGAATATGGCAAATATGGCAAAGACAAACAAGTTGAGCAAGATTTTTGTGGTTTTGCTGTTTGTGGTTGTGGCGGTTGCGCTGACATTTGCATTTGTGAATGTGCCAATTGGTGCGGCAAATGCGGAAGGAGATGTTCTTGAAGGTCAAACAGCAGAATATGATATAGATTTGAGTTATCCGGAAGTAGGTACGGATAAAGCATTTTATTATAGCGAAGAGGCTGCCAAGATAGCCGAAGATAGTGTATGGTCATTTTCAGTTGAAGCAAACACATATCATACAAATGTTGGTGAAACTGCCTCAAGAACAACATATACTAATCACATGCAATTAAAGGTGAAAACAGCAGGAATTATTAAATTTGAATACAACAATTCTATTACTAGTTTAAATTCAACTTTATATTTTCGCGTCTGGAAAAATGACGACAGTTCGAATTATGAAGTTGATGTTAAAGGCGCCGTCGAGGATTATGTCCAAGTTGAATTAGATGTACAAAAGGACGATGTTGTTAATATCGAGGCACAAGGTCAATATAAAGATAGATGGCGCGTACACGGTTTGAAAAAGCCCACAAATACATTTGAAGTCACAGCAACTATAGTAGAATCCGACAGAGAAAGCGGGACAGTATCTATTGGAGATCAAAATTCGGAAGAAGGCGTTATAAAAACACAAGTAGACCCTAATAAAACAGTTACTATTAAAGCGAAACCCAACAGCGGTTATTTCGCTTTTTGGCAAGATTCAAACGGCAAAGTTGTCTGCCGTGACGATATTTTCACAACTCCGGAAATTAAAGCAAACACAGATTATTTTGTAAGATTTGAGAAATATGTGAGCGCGGGCGCAGACGGACAAGCAAAAATAACATACGATAGTACTCTCGACGAAACAGCGGATTTCGGTTGGAAAAAGAGCGACACAGAAGGTCGCTATGAATTGACGGATATAAAATATTTTGCCACCGGCAATAATGTGCATACTGCGAGTGCTCCCGGGATACTCACTCTTACTCTAACGTTTGACGGGGAAAAGGCAGTTTCTTTTGATTATCTTTTGGAACGCGCTATGCAAAAAACGAACGGAGAAATAATTGATTATCCGCAACAGTTGCTCCGTCTGTATTTTATCGTAGACGGAGAAGGTGTAACAACAGAGTCGTCAAAAGCAGAGCCCACTGGTGAAGAGGAGTTTTGGAGTGAGCCTTATAACTATAAATTTGAAAAGGGTAGTACAGGATTAAAAGAGACCGCAGCCGTTACAGATGAACAGGCGGGAACAGGAGCGACTACCTCAATAGAAGCAATGATAAAGGGGGAGGGGCATCATAAGGTCGAATTTGTTATTGTCAGCATGTTAACCGTCGGAGTCCCGTTTTATAAAGATGTGACCAAATGCTATGTTGAAAATATACAAGTCAAAGACCCTACACCGCATACATTTACACTTGATTATGATGATGCCTTGGGAAATATTGCCGTGAAAGGAGCGAAACAAGATGAGGGCAATTCCTGGACTGGATATGACGGTTTCCCCATTACGTTTGAGGCAAGCACAACAGAGGTTGAAAGCTCCCTTGACAAAAAAACGCAAGTTCCCACTCATTTTATCAATTGGACGGTTGGTGACAGTCAACCCACCGATACAACATTGAATTTGATGTTCAAAGACGGAAAGTTGACATATGGCGATAAGGAGTTGACGGCAAATGAGGTGAAGGCGTTGTTCCAGGAGGAAACGATAAAGCCGACAGCTTTCCGCCAAATCACAAACGGGACATCGGATACGCAACAGATCACAGACGGCGAGGAAGTCAAACTTCCAATTAACGAAGCGCCGGAAACTCAACTTCGCCTCATCACCGCGGGCTTTGGCAAGGAAAATGAAGAGATTGTGCTTAAAGTCAACGGCGCAAACACGAATTTGCAAACAGTCAAACGTAACGACTCTCTTGGAGAGTTGGGCGATCTTGTGACGGAAGAAATTTTGTCAAATTTCAACGAAGAAGTGCAAGATTTGAAATGGTGGGTGCAACCCAATTTGGGCAAACAGCTTGTGCTGGAAGTTGCTTACACTTGCAATGGTTATTTTGGCGAGAGCATTTTAACAATGTATCTCACCTATACGGCAGATACAAAAGATCTCGGCTTGTCCAACAATTCCCTCAACAATGTGTTCACTTCCGACAGCGAAGATGGAGCATATATCACAACAATCAATTCAAAGGGGGAAGGCGATGAGCTTTGGAGCGCTACAAATGAATGGGAAGGCGACAACGGCTCTATTGTATTTGAAAACAATTTGCACAATATTAACAATCTGGAGCAGTACAGCCCCGGCATAACTTCGGGACAAGACAGAGACAAATTTTGGTATTACTCATATGTTAGAATCGGCATCAGTCAAAATGACGGCGCAAAGCGCAAAGGCGTTTTGATGTTTGACATTCGACTTGACATAACAGGAGGCAACGGCGATCGAAAAGGCGCTGTCGTGGTCGAGAGAAGAGATTATACGGGATCTAATGGTCCGGGAATATTTAAAGGTACTGATGTGGATTACACCCCTCCCATTGGTCTAAGTTATAAAGATGGTACTTTTAATAGAAGTTGCATCACATCGGTGTTGGAATATACAAACAAAACGCAAATTTGGGGGATGAACAATCCGTATGTCACGGATTTGGGCGACGGTTGGTATCGTTGCGCGTTCCCTACGGTGCGCGAGTGCGATTACCTCAGTGAAGACGACAGTTACACTCATGATACTTTGCAATATTTCATTTCTTTCGGATTTTCGGGTGACGTATCTGCGCGCTATGCGATACGCAATATGACATTCCGCAACGGCACTGACGCAGAATTCAAATTCAATGCGAACGATCCACAAAACAACGGCAATGTCACGGCAAAAGTGGGCGAATCGTCCATTTCAAGCGGTCGGACAGTCGCTTTCGGCAGCAGAGTGGAGCTGACGGCAACCGCGACCGACGGCCAAAAGTTCTACGGTTGGGAGATTATCGACAAAGAGAAAAAGTCGACTTTCTATGCCTCGACAAGCGCGAGCGGATCGGAATATAAGTTGAGCTACACCGTGCTCGACCCCGTGACGGTGGTCGCGTGGTTTGGTAGCGGCGAAGCATATGAGGCGCGCGTTGGAGGGCATTTCTATGCTACATTGGACGACGCCGTCCAAGCCACAAAGTCGCTTGGGACAGCGGATATAGTCATCGTAAAGGACAAAATACATCTTGCAAGCGATTTGGAGATACCGGCGGGCATTTCGCTCATTCTGCCTTTCTCGGACGAAGGATTGTACTTCGGTTCGGCGGCAAGCAACAAATATAAGACGGAAAACAGAATAGCTTGGGCGGACGGCGATGAAAACGACAACAAATATTTGACATTCTTCATCGACAATACCGCCACGCTGACAGTAAAAGGAAACTTCTTTGTCGGCGGCGTTGTAAATCACGTCGGGCAGGGCTATCAAGGACACACTTCAGGCGCATATGCCGAGGTGATAAACAACGGACATATTGTCATTCAAGATAAGGGTGTTATGGACGTCTATGGCAGAGTGAGAGGTACGGGCGACATCGATGTGCAATCGGGCGACCTCAAACAACCTTTCCTCATCCTCGATTTCATGGGCGGCACAGAAACGCTTGGATTGTTCATGGACGGCGTAACTCCGTTCAAACGCTATGCGATGATAAACATCGAGTGCAAATTCACCATCCACTATGGCGCGCGCCTCGTTGGGCATGCAACGCTTTATGCGCTCAATCAATTTATCTCGTTGGATCAAGCGTTCATCGGCATGAGCGACGACTACGGCAGAGATACGATGATAATGCTCAAAGACGGCGCATACGTGACCGCCACATACAACCCGAACAAGATCGTCGGAGGCGCAACTTCAACCAACTGCACCGAAAAGATAGGCGAAACAACATTGCATTTCTATGGCGGCGCATGGTTCAGCTATATGCAATTCACGGCAATGGGAATCACAGTCCCCACAAGCGGCGTGTTCTTCTCTATTCCATACAACTACAATCTGCACCTTGACGTCAACGGGAAAGAAGAAGGAACTTATGAGACAAAAACCGACTTCATGATCATGCCGGGCGCGGTCGTGCATGTGTGCGAAAAGGCAAAGCTGATTCTTCATTCCAACGCTTGGATATACGACGGCTTTGAACAAGCCACGGTGGCAAACAAGAGCTATCCCACCGCCTCCGATCTCGAAAATAGCGGATATTCGAAGAGCGGCAACCTCATTGTTGACGGTACTTTGGAAATTCAAAAGAAATTCGGATTGAACAACTCGACTGCGCTTCCCGATCAAAGCAATTTGCAAGCCGCAATATTCGTCGGACTTGTTCAAACGACAAGCAATACGGGCAAGATTGTCATTGACTCGCAAGCGATATTGACTTTCAGACCTTTTGACGGCACGGAGGGGCCGAGTGGCGGAAACTATTTCGCCTATAACTCCACCGCGCGTGTTTGGGACGCGGCGCATGGTTGCTTTGCGGACCTCGAAGCGGGCAAGACATATACGGCTGTTAAAGGCAAAGAGGGCAATGACGTCACTTTCACGCTGGATTCTATCAAATATACAAATACAAAAGAGAGCGAGACAGATGAGCTGACCCTCATTCTCAATCAGCAATTGCACGGCAGCTGGATGGAAGTCCACGAGGGACATCAACTCGATTGGACTCCCAATGAGGAAAAGGATGAGTATAGCAAGCTGGGCCCGGAAAATCTGCACAAGTTGTTGAGTCGTCAATGCTCCGTCATGGGGTGTGACCATACAGAGGAGAAGGAACTGTTGTATGCGATAAGCGCGTTTGGGGACGTAACGTACAAGGGCGCGGTGTACAGCGAGGAGGATCTGCTTGCGCTGTTGAAGGCGCTGTTTGAGAAAGAGCCGAGCGAGAAGTTGCCCGAGTCTTTCAAAGCGGCATTCAAAGCGAACAACGGCGCTATCCTTAAAGACGCGCAGGACGGATACGAAGTTGTTGTCACGCTGGAAAACGCATATTGGCTTGTTGGCGAGCAATATCAATCGACAAACACGCTGACTCTCAACATCAAGCCCAAGGATGTCAAGGTCACGCTTACGGCGCAGGGGTGCGTGTATGGCGAGACCGCAAAGCTGAATGACACCGCCTTCACGATCAATGGAAAGTGCGGAGATGATGTCATCGGGCTTAAGCTCAAGTTCAAGGACGGAGCCACGCCGCATGACGCGGGGGCATATACCTTCGTGATAGAGCAGGGCTCGAACACGAACAAAAACTACAATATCACGAATATCTCTACCGCAGAGGGCACGTTCACGGTCCAAAAGATGGAGATAGAAGTCACGCTGCCGTCGTACAATCGCGAATATAACGGCAATGTGCCTGAGGTAGGAGACCTCGCAGCCGCTACAGCAAATAAGGCGCTTGGATATGAAGATAAGCTTGAGGACCTCATCACGCTTGAGTTGAATGGCGCGGATAAGAACGTCGGGAAATATGACGTCACCGCAAAAATCAATGGTCAAACTGCGGATAATGAGGATAAGAACTACAAATACACCTTCAAGAATGGCACATACGAGATAACGAAGAAGAAGGTCACTGTCACCGCCGAGGATAAGCAATCCGAGTTTGGCAAACAGATCGTACCGCTTACCTTCAAGGTGAACACGCTGGTGGATGGAGAAAATATCAACGATTTTATCAAGATATCTACGGACGCCACGCAAGACAGCCCCGTCGGAAGCAACTATACAATTACGGTCGAGTGGAAGGACGAGAGCAGACCGCAAAACTACGAAGTGACGCAATTCAATAACGGGCACTACACCATAGTCGCGGCAGGATTCGGAGCGATAACTTTCGACGAGGTCAACGTCACCTACGACGGCAAGCCGCATACGCCAAAGATGAACGGCGCTCCCGAAGGCGCAAGCGTCACCTATAAGCTCAAGAAAGGCGAGCAATACACCGAGCCGTTCACAAGCGCCACCAACGCCGCCACATATGAGCTGCAGGCTACTGTGAGCCTCGCAAACTATGAAAGTCAGGATATCACGTTGACGCTTACCATCAACAAGCGCGCTATCACGGTCGATCTGCCAAGCAAGACAAGAGCGTACGACGGCACCGTCCCGCAAGCAAGCGAGCTTGAGCCTACTCTGCATACGGACAGCACCCTCGGCGAGGGCGACAAGCTGGAGGATATCGTCGAGCTCTCGATCGAAAACGCCGCTAAGGACGTCAAAGACTACGCGGTGAAAGGCACGCAAAAAACAAGCGCCACAAACTATACGGTCAACTTCGGCAACGACGGCACGTACAAGATAACGCAAGCCAATGTCACCGTCAAGATACAGCCGCAAACAAAGGTTTACGACGGTAAAGTCGCCGAGCTCGCTCAAGACAAGTGGGAAAAGACAAGCGGCGACTGGGCGCAAGGCGTCGCGCCTAAGATCGTCCTCAAGTTTGCGTCGTCCGCCGACGTCAAGAACTTCGGCACGTACGACATCGAGGGCGAGTGCACGGACAGCAATTACAAGGTCGAATTCACGGACGGCAAAGGCGCATACTCAATAGCAAAACGTTCTATCACGGTCGCTGCTGAAAACAAACAGTCCACCTACGGCGACGCTCAGGTCGAGCTCTCTTATTCAGTGACGGGCAACGAGGACATTTCGGACGACGCGTCCATACAAGTCAAATTGGATTGTAGCGTCAATGCACAATCTCCCTATAATGAGGACGGCTATCCCATAACGGTGACAGTCTTGAACAAGGAGTCGCTGACGAACTACGACGTGCACGAGGTGAATGGCACCTATACGGTCAACAAGAAGGATGTCACGGTGATTATTTCAGATCAAAACGCGACCTACAATTTTGAAGGCAAATATGATCTGGATCAGACGAAGTGGGATCTTGCAGAGGGACAGAGTCTTGCAAACGGCGAAACCAAGGACGTGCTTAAAGTCAAGCTTGCACGCGTGGCTATCACGAAGGCGGGCGAATATGCCATCACGGCTACCTACACCAATTCAAACTACAATGTGAAGTTTGAAGGCAGCTGGGCGAATGATGACGAGAACAAAGGCAAGGCAGGCACATACACAGTTGCAAAGAAGCATGTTGTGGAAGACGGCGAGAAGGTGATGTTCACGTTGCTTGTAGACGGCGAGGAGTATCAAGGGACAGAAGTATTCCCGTATGTGGGCGAGAACTTTGAGCTTACGGCAATGGTGTTCGTGTTGGAAGGCGAGGACGACTACAAAGAGCTTGCCTACACGATAGATCCCGCAGAGCTTACGGAAGTGAAGATATACACCGTGACGGTTACGATCAATGATGACAACTATGAAGGCAGCAGGGAGTTCACGGTAGAGGTAGTCACGGACGACGGATTCTCGCAGAACTTGAAGAATGTGCTTGCCGAGCTTGAGAGGATAGTCGGCGACGTGACGAAGGACACGCTCTCTTCCACGCAAGAGCACTTCGATATGATCAAGGAGATTGAGGAGCAGCTTGCAAAGCTGACCGAAACAGACAAAGAACTTGGCGCGGCGAAACTTGCGAAGTATGAAGAACTTGTGGAGACGTGGCATGACGCGGCGAACATCAGCGACGAAGTCATAGAAACGGCAAAGACGATGGCGGATTCGCCCATCAAGTGGCTGTTCGCATTGGCTGAAATGAGCATATTGCTTGCCGCAATGTATGTGATAGGCAAGGGAGGATTGATGTAATGAAGAAGAAAGTCTTACTTTTGGCAGCGATATTGGCGATGGCGGTTATTATAGCCGTGACATTGTGCGCCTGCGACCCAATTGCGCAACAGACGGAGATAGAGGGCTTGCAAGAGCAATATGCAAATATTGCGAACGCGAAGACGATAGCGCAGAAGATCGAGATCACGGACGGGGAGATCACGCAGTTCGAGAGCGAAAAGACCTACACCAAGACTGATGACGGGTACACAGTCACGGGGACGGAGAAGAAGTTTAACGGCGTGGACAAACTGTTTGACGAGACGCCGATCAACGAGACGGTGCAGAAGGCGGTAGACGCCAAGCCTACGCTCAAGCTGGACGAGATGTATTTTGAGGGAGGCTATCGTCTTACGGCGACGGGCCTCACGGCGACAGTCAAGCAGGGGAACATTAAGGACGTGTTTGGGATAAGTGGGGAGCTGAAGGCGCCCACGGACAATCTTGTGCTTGAGATGAGCGCGTCGGGCGGGCATCTTACGTCGGTGCGTATAAGCTATGATTCATACGACAGTCACGTTGTGATAACGCTCACGATGACCTATTGATAGGTGGTCGCGGGTAAAAGACAGTAAAAGAGACAACAAGGGGACGTTTTTGTGCGCCGCCCTTGTTGTCGTAAAAAGAGACAATAAAAAGAACAATAAAATATAGGGAAATAAATCAACTTATGGGCAAGAACAGAACAAAAAGGAATATCACGACAGACCTTGGCGTAAAGGCGAACTCCGCCGAGCCGATGACAGACGCTCAAGCGGCAAGCGGGAATGAAGGGCAAGTGCCCGTCGTGGAGATAAAGGGGCTTTACAAGAAGTACTCCAAGAAGGCGGACTATGCGATAAAGGACGTCACGTTCAGCTGTTATGCGGGCGAGATAGTGGGTCTTTTGGGGCACAACGGCGCGGGCAAGAGCACGACGCTCAAATGTCTCGAGGGCATGTTGCCGTATGAAGAGGGCGAGATACGCATAGACGGGCACGACGTCAAAAAAGAACCCATCGCGGCAAAGGCGCATATGGGTTTTGTCACGGACAATCACGCGGTTTTCGTCAAGATGACGGGGAAGGAATATCTGTCATTTATGGCTACCGTATACAAAGTGCCGCAAAACGTGAGGAAAGAGAGATATGAACAGCTGGAAGAGGTCTTTCAGCTTGGAGACGCGGTGAACAACCTCATAAGCAGTTATTCGCACGGCATGAGGCAAAAAATTTGCATGATGGGGTCTCTTATGCATCAGCCGAGACTGTGGATATTGGACGAGCCGTTGACAGGTCTGGACCCCCGTACTATGAAGGCTGTGCGCGAGTTTATGAAGGAGTACGCGAAGAAGGGCAATTGCATAATCTTCAGCTCGCACGCGCTTGGAAGCGTGGCGCAGATATGTGACAGGGTGGTGCTCATTCGCCGCGGCTTGCAGGTAGACGCGCTCAACATAAGGCAGATCATGACGGAGAATCCGAATTTCGATTTCGAAGGCT
>CANQZE010000044.1 GCA_947628255.1 uncultured Clostridia bacterium
AGTCCTCTCGCCACCTTCAAGCGCATATTGAGCTATCTTAAGGGCTACAAATTGCAGTTGTTCTTTGCCGTGATCTGCATAATCGCCAACGTGCTTTGCAACATAGGCGGCACATTTATGATGTCCATCGTCATCAACAACTACATTTTGCCGCTCTCGGGTTTCGATCCCGTGAGATATCCCATAGAGCTTGCGCAATTGGGCGGATTGACGGGCGTCAAAGCCTTCTTTGCGATAATGGGACTTATGGCGGGGATATACGTCATAGGCGCTGTGTTGCACTATGTGTACAACATCATCATCGTGCGCATCACTTCAAAGGTCTTACAGCGCGTGCGCGACGAGATGTTTGAAAAAATGCAGTCTTTGCCCATCAAATATTACGATACGCACACGCACGGCGATCTGATGTCGCTGTTCACAAACGACACGGACACTTTGCGCGAATTGCTCTCAAACGGCTTGCCGAACCTCATCACACAGGCGCTCACCATAGTCGGTATGTTTGTGATGATGATGGTCCTCAACTGGGTGCTGACTCTCGTATCCATCGTGATGCTTGTCATCGAGCTTTTCATCGTAAAGTACGTCGGCGGCAAGAGCGGCAAGCACTTTGTTCGTCAGCAACGCAAGATAGGCGAGATCAACGGCTACATCGAGGAGCATATCGACGGACTCAAAGTCGTCAAAGTGTTCTGCCACGAGGACGCGGAAAAGGAGCAGTTTGACAAGCACAACGGCGAACTCCGTCACGCGTCGCGCAAAGCGCACACCTATGCGAATATCCTGATGCCGATAATGGGCAATCTGTCCTACGTGTCGTATGCGGCGACCGCGATCCTCGGCACGATTATGGCGATAAACAACTTCTACGGGATGAACTGGGGCAAGCTGGTCAGCTTTATGCAATTCTCAAGGCAATTCTCCAACCCCATAGCTCAGATGGCGCAGATGATGAACGGCATCCTGATGGCGCTTGCGGGCGCGGAACGTATCTTCGATCTGCTTGACGCTCAGCCCGAAACGGACGACGGATATGTCACTCTCGTCAACGCGCGCGTGGATGAGGACGGCAATCTTGTCGAGACGGAAGAGTTCACGGGCATTTGGGCGTGGAAACACTTCCACAAAGCGGACGGCTCCACGACCTACGTCAGGTGGACGGGCGAAGTGGAGTTTGAGGACGTATCATTTGGCTATGAACCCGAAAAGACCGTGCTCAAACACATCACAATGACCGCCTATCCCGGGCAGAAAGTCGCGCTTGTAGGCTCGACGGGCGCGGGCAAGACGACGATCACCAACCTCATCAACCGTTTCTACGACATCACGGACGGCAAGATTCGCTATGACAACATCAACATCACCAAGATCAAAAAGGCGGATCTCAGACGCTCGATGGCAATGGTTTTGCAGGATACGCACCTCTTCACAGGCACCGTCGCGGACAACATCCGCTTCGGCAAGCTGGACGCCACGGATGAAGAGGTCAAAAACGCCGCCATTCTTGCCAACGCGGATTATTTCATTCGCCACTTGCCCGACGGCTACAACACAATGCTCACAGGCGACGGCGAAAACCTCTCGCAAGGACAGCGCCAATTGCTCGCAATTGCTCGCGCCGCGGTCGCAAATCCGCCCGTCCTCATCCTCGACGAGGCGACATCGTCCATAGATACCCGCACCGAGAAACTCATCGAGAAAGGTATGGACAGGCTTATGGAAGGCAGGACCGTCTTTGTCATCGCGCATCGCCTCTCCACCGTGCGCAACTCCGATATGATCCTCGTCCTCGAACACGGCGAGATCATTGAGCGCGGCAACCACGAGCAACTCATCGCGGCGAGGGGGAAGTATTATCAGCTCTATACCGGCGCCTTCGAACTCGATTAAAACCGCGCTATTTGGCGCTATGCTTTGTCAGAGGCGTCCCGCCTCGCCGTCACGTACGTCTGTGTACGTTAGGCGGTTCGGCGGGGCGCCTCTTTCGCGCCTAGCATCCAAATATCGCGGTTTACAACCGCGCTTTAACTTGTCTTTGAACAAATATCACGGTTTTACAAACTACCAAATTGTGCGGTTCTACAAACCTCTCAAGGCGCCCCTTAGAAAGGGGAGCCTTGATATGGAAAATGTCCAAGCCTTTCACGCTTATTCGCTTGAAGATCGCCCAAACTTTGTCCGAGCAAAAATATGTTCCAAACTCCGGTAAAGAAAAAGCGGGCGCAAGCCCACTTTCCACCAAAATCACTTCGCGATTTTTCTGATCTTTTCCTTGCGAAGGCGAATATCAAGTTGTTCGAATATGGCTTCCGTTTTGTCGCCGAACTTGATTTTCAGCATTCGGAAGGCAAAGATCAACGCGAGATAGATCGGCAAAAGTATCGCGCAGATGGTGAGGATCGCCTTGCCCATATCCCAAGTGATATCTGTCGTGAGGTTGAACAACTTGATGAAAAAGTCGCCGGGCAACGGGACGACGTACACGCCGACGAAGATGACGATCATAAGCACGTATGTGGCGAAGTGCAACCAAGTGAAGGGCAAGCTGACCTTTGCGAGCAACATAAATCCCACAAAAGTTATCACTATGACAAACATCGACGTTGCTTGCGCGGCGGAAAGCGATGTGAGGAAATGGTTGTTGCATATGATGACCGCGCCCGCCGCCAGCACTACCGTAAGCCCCGCGGGCAAGGCGTTTTTCAGCACTTTGGGCAGAAAATGCCCCGTGACTCTGTCCGTATTCGGCTCCAGCGCGAGGACGATCGAAGGCATTCCAATCGTCACGCCTCCCATAAGCGTGAGGTTGGACGGCGAGAAGGGCAGTTCGTTTGAAACGCACAGGAAGAGCAGGGCGAGGAGCGTGTTGTAGATGGTTTTCATAACGTACAGCGCCGCGCTGCGCTCCAGATTGTTTATCGACCGTCTGCCTTCCGCGACAACCTTTGGCATTGACGCGAAGTTGGAATCGAGCAACACCAATGAGCTGACATTTTTGGCGGCGTCCGATCCCGACGCCATCGCTATGGAACAGTCCGCGGCTTTGAGCGCCAACACGTCGTTGACGCCGTCGCCGGTCATTGCGACGGTGTGACCCGCCGCTTTCAGCGCGTTGACGAGCAACAGCTTTTGATTGGGAAGTACGCGCCCGAAAATCGTATATTTTGTTGCGGCGGCGATGACCTCCTCATCCGTTTTCAGCGTGGACATATCCACGATATTGTCGCAGTTTTCAAGCCCTGCGCGCATTGCGACTGCGCGCACTGTGGCGGGATTGTCGCCCGAGATTATCTTGACTTCGACGCCCTCCTCCTTGAAGAATCTCAGCGTGTCGGGAGCCTCTTTTCGGATGGTGTCGGTGATGAGAATGAAGCTGATCGCTTCAAGCCCTTCGGGAAGCGCGCTTCCGTCAAAATCGGCGCTTGAACGTGCCAAAAGCATCACTCTATATCCTTTTTCCGCCATTTCTGTGGTTTGATCCTTGATGTCTTGCGGGATATTTTTCAACACAAATTCCGGAGCGCCAAGCACATAACTTGCGTCTCCTATGCGCGCGCCGCTCCACTTGCGCTGAGATGAGAACGGAACTTTGAAGGACGCCGTCATATCCGCTTCGAGATCGCGCACATACTCCCTGAGCGCGTTTGCCGTGGCGTTGTCGTCGTCGAGGGCGGAGGTCAGATTTTTGATGACGCGCTTGACGTCGTCCTCGCTCATACCGTTGAGCGGACGTATCTCGTTGACGTCCATAGTGCCTTCGGTGATCGTCCCCGTCTTGTCGAGGCAAAGCACGTCCACGCGCGCGAGCGTTTCCACGCAATAGAGGTCCTGCGCGAGTGTTTTACGCTTTGACAGTCTTATGACGCTCACGCAAAACACCGTCGAGGCGAGCGCGACGAGACCGCTTGGGATCATCCCGACCACGGTGCCGATCGTCGTCACGAGATAGCTTTGAGCGGACAGTCCGTTGGGATTATGCAAATAATACTTCACGAGGAAGAGCGCAAGTCCCACGGGAACGATGACGATCGCCATCACCTTGACAATGAACATAAGCGAGCGCCATATCTCGGAATTGGGTTTTTTGAAATATTTTGCGCCGGCGCTGATCTTTGTGGCGAAGTTGTCGAGGCCGATGTGTTCCACTTGCGCTTTCGCTTTGCCCGAGACGACAAAACTTCCCGACATTATCCTGTCGCCGGGCTGTTTGAGGATTGCGTCCGGCTCGCCTGTGATAAGGCTCTCGTTGACCTCGATCGAACCCTCTCTCAGCACGGCGTCCGCGCAGATCTGACTGCCCGCGGAGAGGAGCATAATGTCGTCAAGCACTATGTCCTTGATGGCGATCTCCGTCTCCTTGCCGTCGCGGATGACGACGGCCTTCGGCGCGGAGATAAGCGACAACTTGTCAATCGTCTTTTTTGCGCGCATTTCCTGGAAGATGCCTATCGCCGTGTTGAAAAATATGAGCAACATAAATCCGAATTGTCCGAGAGCGTTTATGACGTTGCCTTTCCAATCCACGCAAAAGCACAGTATCACCGCCATCGCGACGAAAACGAAGTTGAAAAATGTGAAAATATTCTCTCTGAGTATTTGAAGGACGCTCTTCGTCTTGATGTCCTGATCTCCGTTGACCTTGCCTTCGGCGATGCGCGCATCGACCTGCTCCGAGCTGAGGCCGTTTTCCGCGTCGGTCGCAAAAGCGGGAGCGACCTCGCTTTTTTCCGCCCACTGTTCCGCGTCAGAAGAGAGCGCGGAGATCTCTTCCGGAATAACCTCGGACATCTCTTGAATTGATTGAGGATGTTTTTCTGCGTCCATATTTTTTCCTCGCGCGCAAAAGATAATATGCTTTTATAAGTTTATCATATCAAAACAAATTATGCAACGTTTTGGAAAGTTCTATTTGAGATAATCGCGGCATAAAATTTGCGTATGAAAAAGAAAATCACAATTGTTTTTGCAATCCTTTTGGTCATAGTGTGCGCGACGGCGTTTGTCGCCTGCAACGGCAACCGCACGCAAGACGACCCGCCGTCCGACATTTCCCGCCTCACCGAGAGCTATCTCGCGGGGGAGAGCGACTTGTTCGCGGCGAGTCTGGAGAGCGGAAAGCGCGAGAAGATGTTTATCGCGGACGGCAAAGTCACTGACGTGGAAGCCTTCACCGAGCTTACGCTGACTCCTCTCAAAGCAAACGAGGCGGAGAGCATAAGTTATGTGCTGTCCGCAGGCGAAAGCACGCTGAGCGGAGAGCTTACAAAGTCGCGCCGCGGCGAGTTCAAAAGCAATGTGACAATTGATTTTGTGCCTGAAAAGATCACGGTCACGATGGGCGAGACGACGTCCGAGATAGAGCTGAACAACGTCCTCGAAGGCGCCATCACTCCCACCGAAGCCCTCGATATCGCCCGCGAAGCCTTCAAGGATAAGCTGGAGCAAGAGGCGGCGGACGGCAAGACGCGCGAAGTCTATCTCAAACTCATCACGGGCGACCGCACCAACTACTACTATTACGTGTCATTCATAGGGGACGGCGTCAATTATCTTGCGGCGTTGATATCTCCGAGCGGCGAGATCGTCTCGAAGCGCGCGTGATACGCAAAAGTCGGACAAAGGGCGAGGGGAATATGTTTTGAAAATATGAGCGGGAAATTCATTGCGCCCGAAAGGATAAAGAAGCGCCGCAAGCGAAACAGCTTGCGACGCTTTTGTCCGATTTGAAGTTTTGGAAC
Source organism: uncultured Clostridia bacterium (assembly GCA_947628255.1). Lineage (GTDB taxonomy): Bacteria > Bacillota > Clostridia > Christensenellales > CAG-917 > CAG-475. Next base: position 5,742 of record CANQZE010000044.1, read on the forward strand.
TCAATAATTTCTTCTGCCGATCAGATAATCCACGGACACCTCGAAGAGGATGCTCAATTCTATCAAAATGTCATAGTCGGGTTGATTGCGCCCAACTTCCCATCCCGAGACCGTGGATTTTGAGACCTTGAGAAGTTTTGCCAGATCCTGCTGCAGAAGATGTTTGTCCTGCCTCAGTTGTTTCAGCCTTTGAGGGAAACAGTTGCGTAGCATTTGAGTTCTCCTTGAAATTCTCTAGCAATATATTAGTATACAAATCGTGTTTTGTCAACGAGAAAAGACTTTTTTCAAATATTTTCCTTCAAATTGTCAAATTATGGGCGGATCAATGCGTCAAAAACATTAAAAAATACTTAAAGATATGCCAAAAGGGTTCATTTGTTTGACAACGCGCGCGCGTGGGAGTATCATTTGCATATCTAAAATCAGAATATCGTAATCTACATTGTTGCGTTCAACTTTGAAAAGAGAGGCGGCATATGAAAAAGTTTATCAATATTATGGCGATAGTTTTGGCGCTGGTTTTGGCGATCGGCGTCTTTGTTGCGTGCGATCCTGACGAAAAAGATCCAAATCAAAACAACAACGACCCAAAGCCGAGCGAGGTGACGGTCATTTTCGATTTTGACGGAGTCGGCAACGACGTCACGCTGAAGGGCAAGGCGGGCGAGACGCTTGCGGCGCCCTCCGCGACCGACACGGAAGATTATTATTTCGGAGGATGGCATCTGCTTCAAAACTACAGCGACGAAGCGGCGACTCCCGCGATTTTCCCCGACAAGGACACGACATACTATGCGAAATGGGAGATCGCCTATTGTTTCAAGGCGACGCTTGAAAAGCTCGACGGCACATTTGAAGCCGCTCCGGACAACGACATATCCGGCAGGATAGTCAAAGGCGAGACAAACGCGATCACGTTTGCGGCGACGGATTTTGCCGCCGTAGAGGGTTATCATATCGAAAATGACAGCTATTCCATCGATCTGACGACGGGAGAGAGAGACAGCGTTTGCGAAGTCAAATATCTGTTGAACGATCTTAGCGTGACATATGTCACGGGCTTGGGCGACGACGTCGTCAAGGAGACAAAGTACGGTTACGCCGTGGAGACGGACGACATCCTCGGCACATATCAACATCGTCATTTTATGGGTTGGTCCGAGAGCGAAGGCGGCGAGGTCGCCTTTAACGGCGGCGAAGAGCTTCGTCTTGACGGCGATCTCACGCTGTACGCGATTTGGGAGATAGGTCTGAAAGACGTGCTTGGCGGCGGAGACTATCTGTACATTTCGACAACGAAATCGGGCGCGGTATATCTTGAGAGAACGGGCGCGGAAGAACTTTTCGAAGGCACGATCGTCGGCGACAAATTCACCGTGAAATTGAGCGACTCTCTGACGTTGACGGGCTATCTGTTCGGCGAAGGATTCTATTATTACAGAGACGAAGTCGAAAAGACATACAAGAATATCGCTGATGAGAATGAGACTCTCGAGATCGTCAAGGGCGGCGATTCGGCAGTGTTGAGCGGCGCGGGCGACCCCGTGAGCGGCAAATTGGAGTATAATCCTCTCAGCGGCATATACAATTTTGTCCAAAACGACGGGAAATCCTTCCGTTTCAAGCTGTCCGAGGACGGCGAGACGTTTGTCAAAGCGGACGCGGCCGAAGGCAATTATATCTACCGTTATTCCGCTCCTGCTACGTCGGGAACGGTGCAAACATATTCCATCTTCGAGCTGGACGGGTTTGGCAATGTGACAGAGCATACCGATCCTCAAGGTCCCTATGCCGCGGCTGACGGCGGCGTCGGCGAGTATGAGATAAATGAGGGACTCGGCACCTACAGCATTTACTTTGAGGACGGAACCGAATATGAAATTAAATTTTCCGACGCGGAAAAGGATTCGACCGTCAACGGCTTCAAGCTCAAAGGCAGCGTGGTGGCGAGCGACGGCCTGAGGGGCAGCTACGGACCAGCCATCGAGGGCAAGGTCCAAAAGGACAAGGACAAAGAGGACGATCTCGTGTTGGACGGTTTCGGCGGCGGAACTTACAAGGACGAGAAGATAAGCTATACTTTGAGGACATTCTCCTGGGTCGAAGAGAGCGCCTATGACGACAGCGCGTACGGCGTTGCGAGCCTATATTGGGTGACGTTCAAGTCCAAAGACGGGGAGATCACGCTTTGCATAGAAAATTCGATGCAAAACAACGACGCTTTCTATATCCCCGTGAAGGGCGAGTTTAAGATGGAATATTTCAATGATATGAGCGGACTCGGTTCCATCTACAGCGGCAACACGTTTGAGGATTACAGCAGCTATCTTGGCGTGTTCATCTACAAATACGGCTCGGAAAGCGACATCGTGGCAGTCTTTGGGACGTACATCGGGAGCCTTACGGGCTTGCAGGTGTATTCCGAGATCGACTGGGGACGCATCTCGGACACGAATGACGGCAAAGGCACCTACAAATATGAGTCCACTTATGAATATTTCGGAAAGACGCACGACGTGGAATTCTTCTTCCGCTATGTCGCCGGAGAAGACGGAGAATACGTAATGCCTCAGCTGTACGACCACGATTATCAAGTGGACGACAAATTCACGTTGGACATCTTCGGCGCCGCTACCTACAAAAAGGCTGACGGAACGACTGTCTCGGTCCCCTATATTTATGACGACGGCTTTGTCATCTCCTTGCTGACTTTCCCGAACGTTGACACAGCGCAAGGCTCAAAGACATTTGTTTATCAAGTGAATTTTGACGATGACGGAAAGATCGAGAGTTTCACCTATCTCAAAGATTTCCATCAGATCTCGGAGAATACAAACGGTTGCTCCATCGCCACCGTGCCTCGCGAGGACGGGAAATATGACGCATACATAGGCCTTCCTCAGGGCGACGAATTCTATTATTTGATCCGCGGCACAGCCGAGCTTGAGAGCGGAGCGGAGGGAACAGCCGGCGCCACCTACGCATTCGACATCGATCCGGAGTCCATTTCGGAAACGAACGCATTCCTCGAGGCGCAGGGCGAGGACGTCTTTGATATGATGAAAAGTTATTATCACTTCCGTTACAGGGTGACCAACGTCTCCCGCGGCGAGTGCGATATGCTTGTGGCGGCTTTCAACGTCACAAACAAAGCGGGCGCCGTTCTCGCCTTGGACGAGACGGGCGTCATCAGCCTCACGATGGACGGCAAGACGGAGAAAACGTCAAACTTCTATTATCTGCTTGAGGACGTGCTTGTGTTGCGCTTCATCAGGAGCGGCGTGAGATACGACGTTTATGTTTCGGTTTCCCGCAACGCCGACAATGAGATCTCGGACTTCACAGTGGGCGGGGAAGAGGCAAATGTCTACTATCTCGAATCCGAGCTGTATTCCGGGCTTGAGATATTCAGCCGCTATTTCATCCTGCTCGGAGACGGAATCGCCGTGATGGCAAATTCCTCTTCGGGTATGTCGGTGATGGCGACGTACGAGGCGACAGAAAAGACGTTCGATTGGGACGGCGAGACTTTTGTCGAATATGTGATCGGCATTTGCTACGACTCGCAGGACGACATTCCGGATATGTTCTACACCATCGCGGCGACGGCGATCGA
>CANQZE010000045.1 GCA_947628255.1 uncultured Clostridia bacterium
CAATAAAAAAGAAGTATGAAACCGATATTTTTGTATCAATTTCATACTTCTTTTTTGGAGCTGCTAACCGGACTTGAACCGGTGACCTCGTCCTTACCAAGGACGTGCTCTACCTGCTGAGCCATAGCAGCGTTTTGCGGACGATTTTGCATCCTGATCGTCGCGTCCGCTTACGACGGGAAAATGCAAAACGGACATTGCTTGCGTCCTGACCACCGCGTCCTCACGGTGGGACTGTCGGACCATTTCCCCTTGCGCGCCGCGTCCGCTCTCGGCGAGGGTTTGGCGGAAGCGAAGGGATTCGAACCCCTGTGGGCTTGCACCCAAACGGTTTTCAAGACCGCCTCGTTATGACCACTTCGATACGCTTCCGTGGTGTGCTAAAACAGTATAACAACACTTTTGCGCGCTGTCAAACGATAGCGCGGCATTTGGCAAATTATTTTTTTGTTTTACGCTGTCTTTAGCGTAAAAGCGGAACCCAAAAATGCAAGCGGACTTATCTTGAGCGTGGTATTTGGCAAATCTGCGCCGCTGTAAGTCAAATATCCGTCATCGCCATTCGTAAACGTCAAACTTGACAACTCGACATCTCCGATAAGGATCTTTTCCAGTTGCAATGTGCCTGCAAACACAAACTCATCGATTACATACTCGCCTGCTTCGGGCTTGAGTTGAAAAGTGACTGTTTTGAGATTTGTAAAACCCGAAAAAGCGCTTGCACGTATCGTTTTGATCGATGCGGGAATTGCAATCTCATCAGCCATTTCCTTCATCACGGAAGCCTCAAACAAGCCGCCGCTGATCTCTGTTACGTCGCCGCCTATGGAGTTGGGAATGATCAATCTGTTGTGATTGAAACTATCCGTATTGGACGGATCTTCAATTGTAAAATGAAAGCCTGTAAGAACTCCGTCCGATGAACGTTGGAAATATTTTGCCCACACATTCCAATTCTCGGAATTGGCGGAAGGTCCGACCTCACTGTTCCCGCCTGTACCGGAACTTGACCAAATGGCGGCAGTGGCGCCGATAGATCCTACCAACGCAACAATGATGACGGCAGAAAGGATGATCGCAACAAGTTTAATACGTTTTGTCATAATTACGCTCCCTCCTTGACGTCATCCCAACTTGTCCAAGGAGCGGTGTCCTTTGTCAACTTAATGCGCAAACTGAGCGTGGTGTTGAGCAAATCGAAGTTGCACTCCTCGTCAACTTTGTTGAAATAGATCTCAAATTTAACTGTATGATGCCCCGGCGCAACTCTGAAATACATCGAATGCCCATAAGGATTTTTGACGCCGTACTCATTGTGACACTCCGCGTCGGCGTCTGCTTGTTCGGTCTCCAAAGAGGCATTTTTGACTACCGACATTTTGACATTGAACTCTTCTTTGTAATTTATCAGACTGCCATCCTCATAATTCGGATAATCCCCGAGGGCTGAAGCAAGATACACTCCGTCCAAACTCATCAACAGCGTCTTTTTGCCGTCCGCCGCGTCTTTATCCGCCGAGCCGATATAGTCTATCGTCAGATAGATGGTTGCGACTTTCGCGTTTGTGCTTATGGTAGAATCAACGGGGGTCTCGGAAGTGGGATACAACTTGTCTGAATTCCCATTATAAATCCCATAATTGCCGGGATAAGCAGTTTCGACGCGTCCTTTTAGGGCTATAGCGGGATAAACATTGTTGCCTTCCCCTGTGGAAGAGGAATCTATCTCGACATTGGCGGACTCGTCAACGGTGTCGGAATCGATCGTAAGGTCGGCGCTTATCCTGCCGGAAGTGACGTTGCCAAACCAAGCGGCGGTCACGGACACTATCGCCACAATAAGAGTCAAACACATTATGAGTGATGAAATTATGATTGATTTTTTACTTTTCATAGTTCACCTCTCATCACGGGATTTCGGGCGATTCTTGCGAATCCGCGATTTCGGTCACGTTCAAGGACGCGCCGAATTTGAAATGCGAACCCTGATATACGCCTTGATCGGAATAATACATCGCGTATTTATCGGGGTCTACTTTGCCTGTTTCAAAAAATTTGCCGTATATCTCTTTTTGTTGTGCCTCGTCATAGAGTGCCGTTATCGTTGTAGTGTAATCACCTTTCAAAATATGGCTCCAAAACAGCTTTTCGGGAGCGAAAATAATGTAAAAATCAAAATATGTACCCTCTGCGGCGCTGAATCCTTTGATATCGACCGTGCTTTGAACTTTTTCAATTGAAAATGAACTTGTGTCATAAGCTTCGTCGTTAATTTTTGTAAGTTTGGAAGATTGGAACTCCATCTTCCCATACGGCGTATACCAAACATCCGAGGCTTCCGGGCTGAGAGGTTTCATATTTTCACCGTTGCTGTTAAGCGTCGGAGTCAAGTTGTCGCTATTGTCAAAACCTCCGTTTGCTTTATCGGGATGAGCTTTGAAGAACCAAGTGAAAGCAAGCGGAATATCGGAATCGTTACGCTTATTTGTTGCGTCGGGGTTGCCGGCATAGGTGTCTATTGTCCTATTGTCATTTGAGATCTCAACGCCCTCAAGCAAAAGTCTCAACGAAACTTCCTTTTCGCCTGTACTTATTTGGATGGGACTGATGAAATAGTAAGGGGCGTCAATGGTATATGACGAACCTTGCGAAGAGAACGGAGACACCAATTGTTGATTTTCATCTATCGCTTTTTGTCCCCTGTAACGCAAATTATTGTTTTCACTAGCGGTACTGTTAAACTCAAGCACAAACGCCTTGCTTGTGGAGAGGTTTATGGATTGGATCGTCGTATCCGTTTCTTGCGAGAACCACGCGAAAGAAATGCTGGCCATGATGATCGTGGTCACCAAAACAAGCACGGGAATGACGATCCCGAACACGAGTTTTATTCGCCTTGTTTTAGTCTCAGCACTCATATGTCCCCCAACATTGCGGCACATTTACTATGCCAAATACGGACTTCTGTATTATTATATCACATCGCGCGCGAGATTTCAATACAATTCTTGAATTTTCATTTGCCACGCGTGCAAACGGCGTCGTTTGAATCGTCATAGGGCGTATGCGAGTCGCCTCGCGCAGGCGTGCAGGCACGATATACCCCTACAACATTATATACAAAATGTTTGCGACGTTTATTTGCAACGATTTCGAGAAATTTTCAAAAAATATCGCCAAGCGCAAAACAGGCGTTTAGATGCACGAAAAAAATTTTTGCAAAATATATAAAAACCGAGCCGCATTCGCGACTCGGAAATTTTTTTTGCAAATTTTATCTGATGAAATTTGTTTTGATCGATGCGTCATTTTGCGGCGCGGGGACGCCGTTTTGTTTTCCAAGCTCGACGCACTTCATCAGCCACGCCATATTGCGGGCGAGGTTGCGCACCGTTTGTACGCCTTCCCTGTCCTCCAAAACCTGCTCCGGGGAGCTGCCGTGCACCATAGGCCAATAGCTTGACGCGACAAGCGGCATTTCTGCGATGAGCGGATATTTGTTGAGGACGTCGAGAGACGCCGTCGTCCCAGCCCTGCGCCCCGACACGATGACCGCCGCGGGCTTATACTCAAACGCGTACCTGCCCGCATAAAAAGCCCTGTCCAACAGGCACTGTATGCGACCGTCCGGATGAGCAAAATACACGGGCGAACCGAAAATAAATGCGTCCGCCTCGCGCATCTTGTCGATCAACGCGTTCACTCCGTCTCCGTCGAAAACGCAATGCCCTTTGCCCGCGCAACCGCCGCACGCCATACAATCGCGTATGGGCAGATTGCCGATCTGCACAAGTTCGCACTCAATGCCTTCCTCTTCAAGCACGCGCTCTGCCTCTTTCAAAGCCGTAAAAGTGCAACCGTTCGCTCTGCAACTTCCGTTCAGCAACACAACTTTCATATTCGGATCTCCTTTTCAAATATAATATGCGCTTTCTCGTCGCGGCGCGCGGATCATTCGGAGAGTTGTTCTGGCTTTGTCTCCTCGCCTTTTGAAGTTCCGCTCTCTTCGACGTCCGCCTGCCCTTCTGTTTCCGACAGGCCCTCTCCTCGGTCCATATTCTCTTCATCCTGTTGAGCCTCTTCGCCGACTGCGTCCTCGCTTTCTGATCGAGTCTCTTCGCCGGGATATCCTTCCTCGGATTGAGACTCTTCACTCTCGAATTCTTGTTCCTTGCACTCGGTTTTTTCTTCCTCGCGCTCAGTCTCCTCTTCCTCGGATCTTGACGTTTGATCGTCCTCAAACGGCTTGTCCAACAGCTCGAAGTTTGCCGCATATATCCTGCGCGCGCCGAAAATGTACAGCGCTCCCACTCCCAGCACGAACGCCAACAGCACAAGCACCCAATAGAATGTACCCATAAAATACGGCATCTGCTTGCTGAATCCGAACACTCCCGCGGGAGAATCCCAATTGAGGAAGAAATACGGGAAATTGTTGCCGCCGCCGAAATCCCAGCCGAGATTGTAGCCTATGCCCGCAAAGCCGAGATAATAGAGCGGCGGGATCGTGACGTAAAACAGATCCGTGAAGCGCAACTTTTTGCTCGACGTGAACACAAAGAAGTCCGCGATCGCAAAAACGGGACATATGACGTGAGTCAGCACGTTCGCGGCGCTCCACGTCCCGGGATCCGCGCCGAGCGCGGGAGCAAGCACAAAGCAGAACACCACGCCCGTCAGCGTGATCGCCACCGTGAACACCAATTTCACCGCCGCAAGCGAACGCGTGACGAGTCTCTTGTCCGAAACGTCCTCAAGCGACATCAGCAATATGCCCACAAGCGCCGTCGCAAAGATCCAGATGTTGGATTGGATAGTGAAATACAACAACGCTGTCGTGCCGCCCATAAAGGATTCCGTCGTATCTCTGAGGCAAAGCCCCACGCCTATTCCGCTTGAAAGCACGATGACCAACTTGAGAAAATAGGAAATTATCCTGAAAATCCTTGCCTTTTGCTTCAAATTTGACTTTTCATCTTTGTTGTTCACAATCCCAATCTCCTTTTTTTTATTATGAAATAAAAAATCCGTCGGGTCAAGGAAATAATTATCTTTTTATGCAAAATTGCTTTGCAAGACTTCATAAATCGAGCGCAAGCATATTTGCCTTCGGGCGCGGTCGTCATATCCGAGATGACCTCGGCGCCCCGACTCGCAAAACATATTCCCATTCCCCCGCAAAAATTTTTGAAAATTTTGCTTGACAGCGCGAGAGGGGCGGCATATAATATCGTTGAACAGTTGAAAATTCGTTCAAATGTTCAAAAGAAAATCATTTACGAGGTCGATATGACTCAGGAAAACATCAACTCCATCGAGGACGTCAAAAGCAAACTTCCCGACGAGGACACGCTCTATGGGCTTGCGGAGCTTTTCAAAGTGTTCGGCGACCCCACCCGCGCGAAGATTATGAGCTGCCTATCCGTCAAGGATCTGTATGTGTACGAGATCGCCGACATCCTCGGGATGAGCGTGTCCGCCGTCTCGCATCAACTGCGCGTGCTGAGAAACGCAAAACTTGTCAAAGGCAGCAAACTCGGCAAAGAGGTCAAATATTGCTTGGACGACAATCACGTCGTGCAGATAATGGAGTGCGGACTCACCCACATCAACGAGGTGCGCTGAATCCCTTCCCCGCATAGTATGAATGGGCGGACGAGATCCGCTCAAAAATCAAGAAAACAATTGAACAATTGTTCAACAAAATAAACAATCAACAACGAGGTGTGACCGTGAAAAAAGTTTTCAAACTTGAAGATCTGGACTGCGCAAACTGCGCCGCGAAAATGCAAAACGCCATCGAAAAACTTGACGGCGTGAAAAGCGTGACGATCTCTTTTATGACTCAACGGATGACGTTGGAAGCCGATGAGGAGCGCTTTGACGACGTGTTGAAAGCCGCTCAAAGAGCGATCAAAAAAATAGAGCCTGATTGCACGATCGCAAGATAAACATATCGTTTTGCAACTATGAAATACGGTTTAAGCAAAAAAGAGAAAAAAATCGGGTTGCGCATTTTGATTTCCCTCGCGGCGTTTATCGTCGTGTTCACAGTGGACAAGTGCGTCGGACTCGCCGCCGCGGTCGGAGGCAAATTCGGATGGCTTTTGCCATTTTTCTTGTATCTTGCCGTCTATGTTGCGATCGGCTATGACGTGCTGTATCGCGCGGCGCGGAACATCGCCCACGGACAGGTTTTCGACGAGAATTTTCTGATGTGCGTCGCGACGCTCGGCGCTTTTGCGCTCGCTATATTCCGAGGCGTGACGGGACAGGATACGGAAGGATTTGACGAGGCGTGCGCCGTGTTGCTCTTTTATCAAGTCGGCGAATTTTTCCAACGTTATGCGACGGGCAAATCGCGCAAGAGCGTCTCCGCTCTTATGGACATCCGCCCCGACGTCGCCAACGTGATTAGGGATGGCGTCGTCGCAGAGGTCGCTCCCGAGGAAGTCAAGATCGGCGAGATCATCGTCGTGAATCCGGGAGAGAAAGTCCCCCTCGACGGCGTTGTGACGGAGGGTAGCTCCTCTCTCGATCTCAAGGCGCTCACGGGCGAAAGCCTGCCCACTTCCGTGCGCGAAGGCGACAGGATAGTCAGCGGAAGCGTCAATCTCGACGGCAAAATACTTGTCCGCGTCGAAAAAGAGTTTTATGACAGCACCGTATCAAAAATTCTGGAACTTGTTGAAAACGCCGCGGACAAGAAGTCCAAAGCGGAAAATTTCATCACGAAATTCGCGCGGTATTACACGCCGACCGTGGTCGCCTGCGCGCTGTTGCTTGCGGTCATCCCGGGCGCGGTCACGGGGGATTGGGCGGGCTGGATATACAGGGCGCTCAGTTTTCTCGTCGTATCCTGCCCCTGCGCGCTTGTGATATCCATCCCTCTCTCCTTCTTTGCGGGGATAGGCGCGGCGTCGAGGTACGGCGTCCTTATCAAAGGCTCCAACTACATTGAAAAATTCGCAAAGGCAAACATATTTGTCTTTGACAAGACGGGGACCCTCACCAAGGGCAACTTCGCCGTGAGCGACGTGTCTCCCGCGGACAGACGGGAGGAGATCCTGCGTCTCGCCGCCATATGCGAACAAGGATTGTCCCATCCCATCGCCACTTCGATTTTGCAGCGCTACAAAAGCGAATTCGGCGAGGATCTCCCCTCGGACTACTCCGTCAAAAACGAGGCGGGACTCGGCGTTATCGCGGCGCGAAACGACGAGCGCTTGCTCTGCGGCAACGCCTCTCTGATGCGCAAATACGGCGTGGAATTCGAGGAATGCGACGATAGCGGCACCGTCGTGTACATCGCGAAAGACGGCGAACTGACGGGGCATATCCTCATCGAGGACGAGCTGAAGGAGGACTCCCCTGCCCTGATAAGCGCCTTGAAAGCAATGGGCGCAAAAACCGTGATGCTGACGGGCGACAACGACGCGGTGGCAAGCAAAGTCGCGCTCAAGACGGGAGTCGGCGAATATCACGCGTCGTTGCTTCCCGCGGACAAGGTTTCAAAAGTGGAAGAGATCCTCTCCTCCAAGGGCAAAAACGACTCGCTGTGCTTTGTCGGCGACGGCATAAACGACGCTCCCGTGCTTATGCGCTCCGACATAGGAATAGCGATGGGCGGCGTCGGCAGCGACGCGGCGATCGAGGCGGCTGACATCGTGCTTATGCGGGACGACCTGGACGGCATAACTCTCGCGAAGCGCATAGCGAGGCGCACGATGAATATCGTCACGGAAAATATAGTATTTTCGCTCGCCGTGAAAGTCGCGATCCTCATCCTTTCCGCGCTCGGCATAACAAATATGTGGATTGCCGTGTTCGGAGACGTCGGAGTCGCCGTCCTCGCGATACTCAACGCTATGCGCGTCGGACTGAAATACAAGACGGACAAAAAATGATGCCGCGCCAAAATATGGCCTATTTGAAAAAAATCATCAAAACATAGTGAGTTTTTTACAGAAAAACAAAGCGCCCGCTCTCGGACGCTTTTTCTGATTTTCGTTTTAGAAACGCATTCTCGGATCAGAACAGCCCCGATATCACGCCGTCCGACGAGACGTCGATACGCTCCGCCGCAGGGGACTTCGGAAGCCCGGGCATCGTCAGAATGTCGCCCGTTAGCACGACGACAAAACCCGCGCCCGCGCTGACCTTGACGTTTTTGACGGTGACGTCGAAGTTTTCAGGCGCGCCGAGCTTGGTGGGATCGTCGCTGAAGCTGTACTGCGTTTTGGCTATGCACACGGGGCATTTCCCAAAGCCGAGTTCCTCCAGCCTCTCGATCTGCTTTGTAGCGTTCGGCATATAAATGACGCCCCTGCCGCCGTATATCTTTGTGACGACGGCGTTTATCTTCTCCTTAATGGACATTTCATCGGGATAGGAGAATGTGAAATTGCCCTTCTCCTCTTCTGCGAGACGTACGACTTCGCGCGCGAGGGCTTCGCCTCCCTTGCCGCCCTCAGCCCAGACTGTGGACAGCACCGTATTGACTCCGAGTTCGCGGCACTTTTTGATGACTGTCTCGATCTCCGCGTCTGTATCCGTCGGGAAGCGGTTGACCGCTACGACGCAAGGCAACCCGTACACGTTTTTGATGTTGGAGACGTGCCTTAGCAGGTTGGGAAGTCCCTTTTCAAGCGCGGCGAGATCTTCTGTGGCAAGCTCCGTCTTTTTGAGGCCGCCGTGCATTTTGAGGGCGCGCACCGTTGCGACGATGACGACCGCGTCGGGAGTCAGCCCCGCCATACGGCATTTGATATCGAGGAATTTTTCCGCGCCGAGATCCGCGCCGAAGCCCGCCGCCGTGACGGTGTAATCGCCGAGCGACAACGCCAATTTGGTTGCGATCACGGAGTTGCAACCGTGCGCGATGTTGGCAAAAGGTCCGCCGTGTACGATCGCGGGAGTGCCTTCGAGGGTCTGCACGAGGTTGGGTTTGAGCGCGTCTTTGAGAAGCGCCGCCATAGCGCCGACCGCCTTGAGATCGCCCGCGGTGACGGGCTTGTCGTCGAAGGTGTAGCCGACGATTATGCGTGAGAGTCTTGCTTTGAGATCGTCGATGTCTGCGGCTAAGCACAGCACCGCCATTATCTCGCTCGCGACGGTGATGTCAAAGCCATCCTCGCGCGGGACGCCGTTTGCCTTGCCGCCCATTCCGTCCACCACGAAGCGGAGCTGACGGTCGTTCATATCCACGCATCTCTTCCACGTGATCTTACGCACGTCTATGC
>CANQZE010000046.1 GCA_947628255.1 uncultured Clostridia bacterium
CATTCGGGGCGGGAATAGGCGTTGCAGCGCTTGAATTTGTCGCGGATATCCCCTCTTGTCACGCCCTGCCAGATGTCGCCCATAAGGAAGTCGGGATTGCCCACAAACTGATGGCAGGGATACAGCTCTCCCGTCGGCGTTACGGCGAGATATTCCGTGCCGCTGCCGCACCCTGACACGCGCTTATATACGCACGGGCCGCCCTCGAGGTCGAGCATATAGTGGTAAAAAGTGAAGGGCTTGCCCTGTTTTCTCCTCTCGATCATCATCTCGGCGAGCTTTTCATATTGCTCAAACAAAATGGGCTTGTCCTCTTCGGTGAGAGCATACTTGTCCGTGGGCGGGCAGACGACGGGTTCCATACTCAGCTCGTCAAAGCCGAGGTCGAGCATCGTTTGGATGTCCTTTGTGAAGTCGGGATTGAAATGTGTGAACGTGCCGCGCATATAGTAGCTCTTATCGCAGCGTTTCTCCACGAGTTTTTGAAATTTCGGCACAATGACGTCAAAACTGCCCACGCCGCCGACGGTCTTGCGGAAACGATCGTTGACTTCCTTCCTTCCGTCGAGGGACAGCACGACGTTGTCCATCTCGCGATTTGCGAAATCTATGACGTCGTCGTCGATGAGCATCCCGTTTGTGGTGAGCGTAAAGCGAAAATGTTTGTTATGCTCCTCTTCCACGCTCCTCGCGTACGCGACAAGCCTCTTTACAACGTCGAGATTCATCAGCGGCTCTCCGCCGAAAAAGTCGACTTCGAGGTTATGCCTAGTCCCGCTCGATTCGATGAGAAAATCGAGAGCGCGTTTGCCCACTTCAAAACTCATCAGCGCGCGCTCGCCGTGATACTTGCCCTGCGCGGCAAAGCAATATTCGCAATCGAGATTGCAGGTGTGCGCGACGTGCAGACACAGCGCCTTGATGACGGGGCTGCGCTTCGCGAGCGCCTCGGCGTTTGGCTTGAAAGCGTCCTCGCTGAAAAGTTTGCCCTGCTCTTTCAGCTCGAGAATATCGGCGTAGCACTCCTCAACGTCGGCTTGAGTCACGCCCTGCGAGGCGTATTTTTGCAATACACGCGCCTTGAGGGCTTCCTTCGTCTCCGTCTCGAAAGCAATTATCATATCGTACGCGACGTCGTCCACGGCGTGAACGCTGCCGCTCGCCACGTCGAGAATTATGTTGAATCCGTTCTGTTTGAACGCATGGATCATATTCTATCTCCACAAAAAACGCCTAGACAAAGCTAGGCGAATTTCCGACAAATTTTTGTCCCGATCACTTTGCGGCCTTTTCGCACTTTTGGTTGGCGACGCCGCAGGAAGTCTTGCAGGCGGATTGACAGGAAGTTTGGCACTCGCCGCAACCGCCGTTTTGCTTGCTCTCGTTCAAATCGCGAGTTTTGAGGGTAACGATTCTTTTCATACAAAGCTCCATAAAAGTTTTATTACAGCAATTTTATCATTTTGAGGGCTGTATGTCAAGCGAGAACCGCTATATTTTGCGGAAAGCGGCCTTTGGCGCACTTGATCTCGACGCCGCTTTCGTGCAGGCGCAGGAGGGTCGCCGCCGTCTCCTCGTCCAAAAACTCGCCCTTGACAACGATGGGGCTTCCCGGGGGATAGGCGCATATGTTTTCCGCGCACACTCTGCCCGTAGCGGCGGATATATCCGCAAACTCGAACCTCCGCTCTCTCGCCTCGGACGGACCGTAAATTTTTTTAGGGAGTTTGGGCGCTCTCAGCGCGCCGCTTGCGCTCTGCGCGCCTTCCCCGACGTTTCTGAGCGTATGCAAAAACTTTCCTCTGCCGCCGTTTTCGCAAAAAGTATTCCCGATTTGAGCAAAATTCGGACTACTGTTTTCAAAAAGCGTTTCCTTTTGATGCATATTTTCGAGGTCCAACTCGGCGAGCGCGTCCGTCAGTCTGTCGTACATTCTCGGCGAGTCGCCCGCGCCGCACATCGCGACGGCATAGTTTATGCCCGCCATCTCAAGCTCGATCTTGTATCTTTCTCTGAGCGTTTCCATCAGCTCCGCGCCGCCGACGCGGCAATGCGAGATCAAAACGAGCTTGGAGCCGTCATACTTAAACGAGCCCTCCCCGCCGTAAAGCGAAAAGCTCTTCAACCCCGCGAGTCTCTCTCTCAGCGCGCGCACGTTTTTGGCAAAGTTTGCGATTTCGCCGCTCTCGAGATAGCCCACGCAACCCTCGACGGACGCCATCAGCGGGTATGACGGAGAGCTTGACTCGAACACGGCGAGTTGCTCGTCCACCTCGGCGACGTCCACCGCGCCCGAACATACGTGCAAAACGGCGGTCTGGGTGAGCGCGGGTAGAGTCTTGTGTAAGCTGTTGACGACGACGTCCGCGCCAAGCTCGCGCGCGCTCTTTTCAAAGCCGTCGAAGCCGAGATGCGCGCCGTGCGCTTCGTCCACCAACAGTTTTACTCCTCGCTTGCGGCAGACCGCAGCGATCCCCGATATGTCCGAAATCACGCCCTCGTATGTGGGACTTGTCACGACCGCGACCTTTACGTTGGCGTTTTCATCAAGCGCCCTCTCCACCGTTTTGGGATCGAGAGAACCCCAAAATCCCTCGGGGAGCCACTGCGGCAAAACATAATGCGCGTCGAGTCCGCAAAGTTCCGCGGCGTTATAAACGCTTCTGTGGCAATTGCGCGCGACGAGTATCCCGTCTCCTCTCGAAGTCAGCGCCCGCACAGCCGCCAATATGCCCGCCGTGCTTCCGCCCACGAGCATACGCGACGCCCGCACTCCGTAAATTTTTGCCGCCCTGTCGTTGACGCGCTTCAAAACGCCGCTTGCCGAGTGCAGATCGTCAAATCCGCTCAGCTCGGTGACGTCGACGTCCTCAATCCCAAGCAGTTGCCCGAATTGCGGGTTGCGCTTGTGTCCGGGCATATGAAAGGGCGCATAATCGCCTTCCGCGTGGTTTTTGAGCGCTTCAAACAAACTTTCGAAATTTTCCTGCGACATATCCGCCTCCTTAGCCCATTATAGCATCGCCTCGCGCAAATATCCACCGGAATTTGAGCAGACGCTATTTTCCGCCGCAAAAACGTGCGGCGCAACTTTCTTCCTTTTGACGCGCGAACCGTCAATTTTTTTTGAACAAAAAAATAAAAACGGGGTCAAGCCCCGTCGCTATGCCTCAATATGCGGAAATCAGAATGTGCGTGAATTTGTAGGGATATTTGCTGCCCTCCGACACCGCTTTTGGGACGTCGTCAAAGTCCAGCCTCTCTGAGATCATACCGTCCGTACGCACGATCTTGTTGGCGAGCAGGTTGATGGCGCTTGAAATCTCGCCGTCGCCGTTGTTTATGCCGCGAAGTTTGAGCTGTTTGCGCAAAATGACGTCCATATCCACGCTGTGCTTCTCGGGGATCGCGGCGTCAAGCGTCGCCCCTTCACCCGCAAATATTGCGGCGTCGAGCATCCTGCCGCCCGTAAGTTCCGTCACGCGGCGCTCGAGGTTGTCATAGGTGGGATTGAGCGTGTAACTCACTCCCCAACTCTTTGCGAGGGTAAGTTTGCCCATATCGAGATCGACGAGGACAGGCACCAATTGATAATAGCTTGCAAGCTGACTGAGGATCAATCCGAGCGTGTTCGCCCCGACGATCAAAATGTAATCGCCCACCTCCGAGTCCAACGCTTCAAACGCCTTGTTTGCCATAGCGATGTAATCCGTGAAGATCGCCTGATCGTCCAAAATGCCGTCCGGGAGAGGGAAAACATTCTCCGCGGGGACGCAGATGAAGTCCCTCAAAAGCCCGTCCATATTCACGCCCATCGTCTTGACGGACTGCTTGCCGAACTCGTTGACGGTGACAAACGGACTGACAACGACGCGAGAGCCGAGTTTGAACCCGCTGTCCTCTTCCGCCTCGGACACGTACGCCACGGCGGAATGCCCCGGCACTTCGTACCCCGCCCCGTCGGAGGACGTGAGATGCACCAGTTCCTTTGAGGAAAGCGAAATTTTGGACAGCTTGAGTTTGACCTCCCCGGGCTGTCTCACGGAAGGTCTGTCTTCAAGCGCGATGTCGTTTAAGTTGCGGATATGCCATTCCTTCATAATTTCACCGTGCCTTATCTTAGCACATCTAAGCGCCGTTTGCAAGCGCACATCATCATATATATGAGCAAAATACAATAAGTGTAGCAGGCAAAAACGCGCGGATCAGATCTGCCGCCGTCACAGCGTTCCGTTTGCCGCAAGCAGATCCATAAGCGCCTCGCAACCCTCGCGAATGTCGTTGTACGCCCTGTCGAAATCGCCCGTCCACCACGGATCGGCGATGTCGCGAGGTCTGTTTGAAGCGTCGAGCAGGCGCGTCAGCTTGCCCTGCGGATCCCCCTTGAAAATGCGGCGCATAGCGGTCAGATTGCGCTCTTCCATTCCGACAAAGAGGTCGTAGTTGTCATAGTCGGACGGCGTGAGCGGAGTGGCAAAGTGCAAAAGCACAGGCACTTTTTCCTCTCTCAACTTGCGCGCGGCGGGCGGATATATGCCGTTGCCCTCCTCCTCGCTCGAAGTCGCGGCGGAAGAGACCCGAAGTTTGCCCGTCAACCCGCGCTTTGCTATCATATCGGCAAAGACGCACTCCGCCATCGGCGAACGGCAAATGTTGCCGAGGCACACAAACATAATCTTGTACATCTTTTCTCCTTTCGGTCGCCTCTGCTCCGTCAGCACTCGAAAACGAAAGAGAGCGGCCCGTCCTGCTGTTGCTCGATGAACATATGCGCGCCGAAAACTCCGTTTTTGACGGTCAGCCCTTCCTCGCGCAGTTTCTCGGTTATCCTGAGATACAGCTCGTTGGCTCGTTCGGGGAGTTCCGCCCTTCCGAAATCGGGTCTGTTGCCGCTCCCCTTGCCCAGCTTTCCCGCGAGAGAAAATTGAGACACGAGCAGGATCTCGCCGCCCGTCTGCTTGACGGACAAATTCATCTTGCCGTTTTCGTCGCGGAACACTCTGAGATTGGAGAGCTTATGCGCAAAATAGTCCGCCTGCGCCTCGCTGTCGCCCTTCTCTATGCCGACAAACACGGTCAGCCCGTGCGGTATGGAGCTGATGAGCTTGCCGTCCACAAAAAGTTCGCTTTTCATCGTCCTCTGAATAAGAGCCGTCATATTCACCTCATATTGCAAATTCGGCGCTTAAAATGTCGAAATTTGCGTGATAAACTTGTCGATTTGTTCAATGCGCGTCGCGAGAGCTGTCGTTCGCGGGCGGTTTTGCTCCGAGGAAAGCATAAAGGATGCACTCGATCTCGCTGTTGAAAAGTTTGCGGGTCTTGTCCGCTTTGCGCCCGAAATATTTTTCAAAAGCGCGATATGAAGTGATCGCGTACACGCTCCAATCCTTCAGCCCGTCGCACATCCTGCCGAAATCGCGATACAGCTCTCTCACCTCGCCTTCTGACAGCAGTCTCTCTCCGTAGGGCGGGTTTGTGACGATCACGCCGTATCTGAACCTTGACGACGCCGTGCGCATATCCGCCGTCTGCAGGTGGATGTCGTTTTGCACTCCCGCCGCCCTCGCGTGCTTCATCGCGAGCTTGACGGCGTTCGGATCTATGTCGAAACCGCTTATCCTCAGTTTTATTTCCCTGTTGACAAGCTGTTCCGCCTCCTGTTGAACGACGTCTCGTACGGCGGGCGCGAGCGAGAACTCCTCGCAGGCGAAGCGCCTCATCATCCCGCTCGCTATGTTTCTGCCCATCATCGCCGCCTCAATGGGAATCGTGCCTGAGCCGCAAAACGGGTCGATGAAAGGTCTGTCGCTCTTCCAGACGGACAGTTGCAACATTGCGCTAGCGAGCGTTTCGCGTATGGGCGCGTCGCCGAGGTAGGTGCGCCAGCCGCGCTTATGCAAGCCCTCTCCCGATGTGTCGAGCGTGAGCGTGACGACGTCGTTGTCAAGCGAGACCTCTATGTCGTAGCTCTCGCCGCTCTCTTCAAGCGAAGGCAATCCGTACGCGTCCATCAGTTTTTTTGCGATCGCTTTTTTGACGACGGACTGCACGGCGCTGAGCGCAAACAGCTTGCTCGCGTGCGACTTGGCATTGACGATCACTCTGCCGCGCTTTGGGATCGCGTCCTGCCACCTGTAGGCATAAACGCCGTCAAAGAGGGCGTCAAAGCTGTCCGCGGGAAAGCGAGTCAGCACGATCCGCACTCTGTTTGCGGCGCGCAAAAACATATTCGCGCGCATAACGTCGAGATAGGAGCCTTCAAAGCGTATCCTGCCCCTATCCGCGCCGCTCGGAGCGTAGCCCAACGCGACAAGTTCGCGCTTCACGACCGCCTCTATGCCGCTCGCCGCGGACGCCTCGATCTCCAACTTACCGTCAAAAATGCTCATACGCCTATAATACAATAAAGCGGCTCTCAAGTCAATCAAGCAAAAGCGCCGATCCAAAGGACCGACGCTTTTTGATAGGATTGCTTTTGTCTAAGGCCTTATTACGCGGTTTTCTCGACCGTAAAGCTGAACGAGTACGTTCTCATTTTGCCCCACAACGGGTTGCGCTGAGCCGTCACTGTGACGGTGTAGGTGCCGTTTTCGGTCACGACCTCAAGCACCGTGACGCCTGCGGGTTCACCCTGTTCGGATGTCGCGGTTTGATGGCTCTTCACCGTGAAGCTCTTGATCTCCTCTTCGATCGGGTCGTCAAAGAAGCCCGTCTTTGGATTGAATGCAAACGAGGATATTTCCGTGACCTTGTACTCGTCGATATCAAATGTAACCGTTATCTGCGCTTTGCCCGAAGAACCCGAGGAGTTGTTTGTGATGGTCACTCCGAGGATTTTGACGTCTATGCCGTCCTCCGCGCCTTGCTCTCCCGCAACGTATTTAACCTTGATCTTATATATAGAGCTGGAGTAGAGCCAATCAAAGGTTATGCTTCCGTCGTCGCCGAATTGCAGATTTTGCACCGTGTAGGAGGAATAGTTCGGCGTGAATTTGCTATCGTCCTGCGGATCCACGCTGTCGCTCGAATGATAGCCGAAGGAAAGCAGCTCCGTTATCTTGCCGTCCTTGATAAAGCCCGTGAAGCAATAGAATTTGTCATCGTCATTGGAGTACAGCACATTCATACCGCCAAGCTCTGAGACTTCGCAACTGCTCGCACCGGTGATCCTGACGTCGTAATACTTCGTATCCTCTTCGCCTATCGCAAGGCGCAGCGTGCCGTTGTCGGCGCTGAGTATTGCGCTGATGGCGTCCTCTCCGTTCAGCGTCGCCGTGACCGCTATTGAGCCGAATGCAGAGTTGAGTGCGGCTTCGAATTTGAATTGCACGGAATACGCGTTGTCCGCCGTCTTGACCGTATGGTTCACGCCGTTTTTGAAGAGGATCTCGTCTCCCAAAGTGAGATTGTTCTCGCCATTGATGTTTGTAAGGCTCTTGACGTAGCCGCTCTCTTCGCGCACATAGATGTCGACGCCGTCCGTTTCGCTGAGCGTGTACACGCCGAATATGCTTGAGGAGGTGCCCTGCCTCATCACGAGCGTGCCGCCGTCAAACACATACACCGACCTGTTGGTGAAGCCGACGTACACAACGCCGTACATCGGGTCGTTTTCTTCCGCGTTTTCGATCTTGAGACCGGCCGTGTTCTTGACGATGTAGCTGACTTTTGCGTTGCCGATGAGCTTGTTGAGGGAAGCAATGTCCTTGACAAACGCCTTCATATTGATGGGATACACGCCAAGCGCGCCGTCCACCGTGCATCTGAACGCCTCATCTTCGACGCTGAGCGCCGCAAGGACGTCCTCCGAACATCCGAAGAGATCGAACTCGGTCAGCACGGATGTCTCGTGAGAGAACGCATAAGTGCCGATGGTCTTGATCGCGCCGAGTTTTACGATTGTCAACGGGCAATCTCTGAAAGCGCCGTCCCCAATTGTCTCTACAAGCGGGAGGTCGACGGAGCCGAGCTGAATGCAACCCGCGAAGGCGTACGTGCCTATCTCCTTGAGTTGAGGCGCGATTATCTCGGTGAGGGATTCGCAATATTCAAACGCTTGGCTTGCGATCTTTGTCACTTTGTTCATAGTAACGGACGTGACCGCGCTTTCGAGGAAAGCCTTGCTGCCTATCTCGGTGACAACGTCGTCAATGACGACCGCTCCGCCTTTGCCGAGATAGCGATACAGCACGCCGTTCTCTTGAATATATTGACCTTCGAAGTTGCCGAAGCTATTTTGAGTCTTGTTGACGCTGAAATAGATGTGAGCTGTTTCGCCGTATTTCGTAAATTCGACGACAGTCGAGGTGAGATATGTCGCGAGGCCCTCCGCGGATACGCCGTATTTGTCCACATAAAGTCCCTGTCCGAAACCGTCCGTCGTGAGCGTCGCGCCGTCCGAATCCTTATATTCGCACTTCTGCTCGGCATTGTAGACGACGTACACATGGACGCCGTCCATAACGAACAGACCGAAGTCGAAGGAGTGTATCTTGCTTGTCTCCTCATTGTCGGGAGTGTAGGTCAAAATGCCTTCCCCAAGCTCGGTCGCGAGTTTGTAGGAGCCTTTCTCAATCTCTTGATCGTCGCTGTCATAGACTGTGACGTGGCCCTGCCCGTCGAGGTAGATGTAGATACTGCGCAAACTCGGCTCGTTGTCCACGACTTCCGCAAACAGACCGTTGTAGCCGTCGCGCGGATCAAGTTTGCCCTCTATCAGATCGAGGAGAAAAGCCTTGATCAAGTCTCCGTTCTCGTCGTAATAGCCGATGTACATATGCGTCGTCGGTCCGTCCGCTATGCTGGGCGTGACGTCGGACATAAAATCTCTGTCCTCTATGTCGATGAAATACAGTCTGGCGGAATACTCGTTTCCGTCCGCGTCCGTATAGATGGGATCGTGATATCCGTCGGACGAGATAGATCCGCCGCCGACGATCTCATAATCGCCGTCCGCATAAGTCTTTTGCAGATATTTGCCGCAATGCCACTTGGTGCCGCCTTCGATGTTGACGTCGATCGCCGTCGCCGCGACGAGG
>CANQZE010000047.1 GCA_947628255.1 uncultured Clostridia bacterium
ATTGCCGCCACAAGCGAGATCTGCGACAGAAAGCTGCATATACCAAGCGAAAGTGTACGTTTAATTATACTGATTTTAAGCAAAAAGCTTACTCTTTCAAGCCGCACGGTCTTCATGTGCATTATGTACCAAATCGCAAGCAACGCTGTAACTATCTGACCTAAAACGGTAGCTATTGCAGCGCCTTTCATACCCATTCTTAATACGAAAATGAACACGGGGTCTAAAATTATGTTTATTACCGCGCCCGAAAATGTAGATATCATGGCAAAGCGCGGACTGCCGTCAGCGCGAATGACGGGGTTCATCGCCTGTCCGAAAATGTAAAACGGTATACCCAGAGTGATCCAAAAGAAATACTCTTTTGAGTAGACAAACGTCTGCCGGTTTACCGTGCCGCCAAACAGTGAGATTATCTGTTCGTTAAAAACAAGGTATACTAAAGTGAGTAAAAGACCGGACAGTACCGAGAGCACTACAGCATTGCCTACGCTTACGCTTGCTTGCTTCGGTTCAGACTTACCGAGGCTCAGACTCACGAATGCACAGCAGCCGTCGCCTATCATCACGGCCACCGCAAGCGCTATTACAGAAAGCGGAAAAACCACCGTATTTGCGGCGTTTCCGTAAGAGCCGAGGTACGATGCGTTTGCTATGAATATCTGATCGACGATGTTGTAAAGCGCGCCCACCAGCAGAGAAATTATGCACGGCACTGCGTATTTTCTCATCAGTATACCCAGCCTTTCCTCAGCGAGATAAAAATTGTTTTGCTTCAATTGTCCCATAAAATGACCTCCAAAAAATAAAGGCGCAAGTCCAAAAGCTGGACTTACGCCTTGTGGCTACACACTATTATTATGGTAACACATTTTCGCCGGAATTTCAAAGGGCATTTTGCACAAAATTTTCACGTGTTCTCGTTGCTGATATTGACGGCAGAAAGCCGCTCCCGATGAAGGGAGCGACGGCGGATTTGAATGTGTAGGGTACTGCGAGATAGATATTTCAATCCGCGCTCCCGATGAAGGGAGCGACAAGAGAAATGCAGCAGCAACAAGTCAGCTCGTCAGCATTTCAATCCACGCTCCCGATGAAGGGAGCGACGGCATTCCTAAACGTTATGACCTTTCAGAAGCGATATTTCAATCCACGCTCCCGATGAGGGAGCGACGACGAACAAAAGTATGTCGAGCAAAGGACTTCTCTTATTTCAATCCTTGCTCCCGATGAAGGGAGCGACCCTCAATATATCCAAGCGTGACGTATACGGAAAAATTTCAATCCTCGCTCCCGATGAAGGGAGCGACAAAATATTTTTAAGATAATAAACAGCAGATTGTAAAATTTCAATCCTCGCTCCCGATGAAGGGAGCGACCAACTATGTATTCAAACAAGCAGGCTCTGCTGTAATTTCAATCCTCGCTCCCGATGAAGGGAGCGACCTGAGATAAATCAGAGCAGCGGCACGATAAGTATATTTCAATCCTCGCTCCCGATGAAGGGAGCGACTGTGAGGGCTTAGTATCAATAGGCACATGGATCAAGATTTCAATCCTCGCTCCCGATGAAGGGAGCGACTGCTTTTTCGGCGTCCTCTAAGTTAGGATCATTATTTCAATCCTCGCTCCCGATGAAGGGAGCGACGTATCGGAAAGTAAAACAAGAGCAAGAGCAGGTATTTCAATCCTCGCTCCCGATGAAGGGAGCGACAAAGCTTGAAAACGGCAAAAATACCATAGGTGGCATTTCAATCCTCGCTCCCGATGAAGGGAGCGACTAGGCACGTTCTTTAATGACTTGTGGGAAGCCGTATTTCAATCCTCGCTCCCGATGAAGGGAGCGACCAAGGACAATAATATTGTCAGCGCCGAAGAAACAATTTCAATCCTCGCTCCCGATGAAGGGAGCGACTAATAATCAACTAACCTCAAAAAAGCTTTATCTAAATTTCAATCCTCGCTCCCGATGAAGGGAGCGACAGAGGCTTGCACGAGCATTAAAAATACGGTTTCTATTTCAATCCTCGCTCCCGATGAAGGGAGCGGCCTCTGACTATACACAAGCGCCAGAGGACGTTGACATTTCAATCCTCGCTCCCGATGAAGGGAGCGACTAACGGTGTGCCGCGATATAAATCAGTAAACCTTATTTCAATCCTCGCTCCCGATGAAGGGAGCGACGGTTATAGCGTTCAATTTTATTCGCAGTTGCGAATGATATTTCAATCCTCGCTCCCGATGAAGGGAGCGACTTATACCCCTTATACTTAAATATATACGGTCGCTTATTTCAATCCTCGCTCCCGATGAAGGGAGCGACGGCGTAAGTGCGGTAGCAGCAGGCATAGCAGCCGTTATATTTCAATCCTCGCTCCCGATGAAGGGAGCGACATCTGCGAGTACGTTTATTATTTGGGTAAGTACGGGCATTTCAATCCTCGCTCCCGATGAAGGGAGCGACAGCTCTTGTATGCGCATCGGCAATGATCATCATCAATTTCAATCCTCGCTCCCGATGAAGGGAGCGACGTGGATAAGCCTTGTATTGTGGGCATTTTGGGTATTTCAATCCTCGCTCCCGATGAAGGGAGCGACTGCGACAAGCTGGAAATGCAAGTCACCGAGTTTTTATTTCAATCCTCGCTCCCGATGAAGGGAGCGACCAAGGGCATTTTGTAACAAGGGATATACACTTTTCTATTTCAATCCTCGCTCCCGATGAAGGGAGCGACCGCGACGGCAAACATCACCACGCAGACAGTATTCGATTTCAATCCTCGCTCCCGATGAAGGGAGCGACTGCGTTGCTCAGATACTTGTCGCACCCCTCGCAAATTTCAATCCTCGCTCCCGATGAAGGGAGCGACACCACGCAAGCACATATCAGAAAATTGTCGAGGACATTTCAATCCTCGCTCCCGATGAAGGGAGCGACGCCGAAAAAATTCATCATTATCGATTCGGCGTGTATTTCAATCCTCGCTCCCGATGAAGGGAGCGACGGTGAAGTTGCGATTGCCGTAAATTTATACTATTACGATTTCAATCCTCGCTCCCGATGAAGGGAGCGACGCTTGCAGGCGTGGACGATGAACCGTCATATACTCATTTCAATCCTCGCTCCCGATGAAGGGAGCGACATGTTGCTTGGTCTTTCACAGATTTTGGATATCTATTTCAATCCTCGCTCCCGATGAAGGGAGCGACTACCTTGCGCAACTCTTGCAAAATACGGCATAGAATTTCAATCCTCGCTCCCGATGAAGGGAGCGACTACTTGTTTGTCTATACTTGCCAGCCAATCGTATAGCATTTCAATCCTCGCTCCCGATGAAGGGAGCGACATTATATTTAGAAATTATATTTTTGATTATATAGTATTTCAATCCTCGCTCCCGATGAAGGGAGCGACGGCTCTTAACTCTAATACACCATCTTGAATAGCTATTTCAATCCTCGCTCCCGGTGAAGGGAGCGACTTTGGATTGCAGCTCGCTGCTTCACAGGAAAAATTTCAATCCTCGCTCCCGATGAAGGGAGCGACTCAAGAACAAAATGAGATTTTGGCGAGGATTTTGGAATTTCAATCCTCGCTCCCGATGAAGGGAGCGACCCCGGCAAGTCGCGCAGTTTTTATGTGTTTCGCTCTTTATTTCAATCCTCGCTCCCGATGAAGGGAGCGACCTGTCAAAAAACGGTATATAAAGTTATTGGTGATATTTCAATCCTCGCTCCCGATGAAGGGAGCGACCAGCGGTATAAATTCAGTTCTGTCAAATATTTCTATTTCAATCCTCGCTCCCGATGAAGGGAGCGACTGAGGTGCTGCTTAAATATGCCCAGCTTTTGGGCATTTCAATCCTCGCTCCCGATGAAGGGAGCGACTTTTCACAATGCTCTTATCCCGACTGCGTTTGCCATTTCAATCCTCGCTCCCGATGAAGGGAGCGACTGCGCGTGAAAAAGCAGAGGTTGAGGCGCTCAAAATTTCAATCCTCGCTCCCGATGAAGGGAGCGACACGCAGAGATAGTATAACAGGCCATGTCAGCTTATTTCAATCCTCGCTCCCGATGAAGGGAGCGACATATATGACACAAGATTTGAAGAGCCTTTTGAGCATTTCAATCCTCGCTCCCGATGAAGGGAGCGACCGTGGATAAGCCTTGTATTGTGGGCGTTTTGGGTATTTCAATCCTCGCTCCCGATGAAGGGAGCGACAAACGCATTCACTACGCCTATATATGTTTTATGTATTTCAATCCTCGCTCCCGATGAAGGGAGCGACGTGCAGGTGATATAGATTATGGGGCAGACAGTACATTTCAATCCTCGCTCCCGATGAAGGGAGCGACACAGATTTTAAAGAAGATAAAATACCGTTAAAAATTTCAATCCTCGCTCCCGATGAAGGGAGCGACTGCGACAAGCTGGAAATGCAAGTCACCGAGTTTTTATTTCAATCCTCGCTCCCGATGAAGGGAGCGACCAAGGGCATTTTGTAACAAGGGATATACACTTTTCTATTTCAATCCTCGCTCCCGATGAAGGGAGCGACCGCGACGGCAAACATCACCACGCAGACAGTATTCGATTTCAATCCTCGCTCCCGATGAAGGGAGCGACTGCGTTGCTCAGATACTTGTCGCACCCCTCGCAAATTTCAATCCTCGCTCCCGATGAAGGGAGCGACACCACGCAAGCACATATCAGAAAATTGTCGAGGACATTTCAATCCTCGCTCCCGATGAAGGGAGCGACGCCGAAAAAATTCATCATTATCGATTCGGCGTGTATTTCAATCCTCGCTCCCGATGAAGGGAGCGACGGTGAAGTTGCGATTGCCGTAAATTTATACTATTACGATTTCAATCCTCGCTCCCGATGAAGGGAGCGACGCTTGCAGGCGTGGACGATGAACCGTCATATACTCATTTCAATCCTCGCTCCCGATGAAGGGAGCGACATGTTGCTTGGTCTTTCACAGATTTTGGATATCTATTTCAATCCTCGCTCCCGATGAAGGGAGCGACTACCTTGCGCAACTCTTGCAAAATACGGCATAGAATTTCAATCCTCGCTCCCGATGAAGGGAGCGACTACTTGTTTGTCTATACTTGCCAGCCAATCGTATAGCATTTCAATCCTCGCTCCCGATGAAGGGAGCGACATTATATTTAGAAATTATATTTTTGATTATATAGTATTTCAATCCTCGCTCCCGATGAAGGGAGCGACGGCTCTTAACTCTAATACACCATCTTGAATAGCTATTTCAATCCTCGCTCCCGGTGAAGGGAGCGACTTTGGATTGCAGCTCGCTGCTTCACAGGAAAAATTTCAATCCTCGCTCCCGATGAAGGGAGCGACTCAAGAACAAAATGAGATTTTGGCGAGGATTTTGGAATTTCAATCCTCGCTCCCGATGAAGGGAGCGACCCCGGCAAGTCGCGCAGTTTTTATGTGTTTCGCTCTTTATTTCAATCCTCGCTCCCGATGAAGGGAGCGACCTGTCAAAAAACGGTATATAAAGTTATTGGTGATATTTCAATCCTCGCTCCCGATGAAGGGAGCGACCAGCGGTATAAATTCAGTTCTGTCAAATATTTCTATTTCAATCCTCGCTCCCGATGAAGGGAGCGACTGAGGTGCTGCTTAAATATGCCCAGCTTTTGGGCATTTCAATCCTCGCTCCCGATGAAGGGAGCGACTTTTCACAATGCTCTTATCCCGACTGCGTTTGCCATTTCAATCCTCGCTCCCGATGAAGGGAGCGACTGCGCGTGAAAAAGCAGAGGTTGAGGCGCTCAAAATTTCAATCCTCGCTCCCGATGAAGGGAGCGACACGCAGAGATAGTATAACAGGCCATGTCAGCTTATTTCAATCCTCGCTCCCGATGAAGGGAGCGACATATATGACACAAGATTTGAAGAGCCTTTTGAGCATTTCAATCCTCGCTCCCGATGAAGGGAGCGACCAAAGATTAAATAGTGCTCGCCAGTCACCATTACCATTTCAATCCTCGCTCCCGATGAAGGGAGCGACGTCCCTACCCTCTCGACGGTAGTTGTACCGCCGAGAATTTCAATCCTCGCTCCCGATGAAGGGAGCGACAGCTATCAGACTGCGCCTAGAGTATGACAGGTAAGAATTTCAATCCTCGCTCCCGATGAAGGGAGCGACCAGGAGCTTGCACGGGTCGCCGGGAATATGTATCATTTCAATCCTCGCTCCCGATGAAGGGAGCGACAAATACTCTTTTTGTGCTTGTAAGATAGTCATTAATTTCAATCCTCGCTCCCGATGAAGGGAGCGACAAAAGACCCCGAGATGTCAAGTGGTAAGCAAGACATTTCAATCCTCGCTCCCGATGAAGGGAGCGACCGCACTCACAAGAGGAGACCTTTGTATGGATATATTTCAATCCTCGCTCCCGATGAAGGGAGCGACGGCGGTGAAGAAAACACAGAGGAAATTGATACTGCTATTTCAATCCTCGCTCCCGATGAAGGGAGCGACTTGAAATAAATCGCCTAATTAAAGAGCGATTGGTATTTCAATCCTCGCTCCCGATGAAGGGAGCGACATGTTCGGCGACAGTTTTGATTTGCCTGAAGATATTTCAATCCTCGCTCCCGATGAAGGGAGCGACCAAGGCGGCTCTGTTTGGTAAGGCTGGTGGAAGATATTTCAATCCACGCTCCCAATGAAGGGAGCGACTAAATGGCTTATATCTTTATTTGCGGGGTGATTTTATATTTCAATCCACGCTCCCAATGAAGGGAGCGACCGACAGCTGGCTGAAGATCAGAGCAGGGAAGAGGTATTTCAATCCACGCTCCCAATGAAGGGAGCGACGTTTGGAGAGCATGGACTGTTTAACGGCGAGGACAAACATTTCAATCCACGCTCCCAATGAAGGGAGCGACCTGACACGCCCGATGACGAGATAGATCCTGCGCTATTTCAATCCACGCTCCCAATGAAGGGAGCGACGGACGGCAAAGCCGACCGCATTATTGGGCATTTTTCAATTTCAATCCACGCTCCCAATGAAGGGAGCGACAAATTGCCGCTTTCATCAAGACTATCATCTAAAGCTATTTCAATCCACGCTCCCAATGAAGGGAGCGACTGCTAATGCGCGTGATGATATGAGCGCGAATATTGCTATTTCAATCCACGCTCCCAATGAAGGGAGCGACTGTCGAAAAACTATGAAAACGCCGCTGACAAAATATTTCAATCCACGCTCCCAATGAAGGGAGCGACAATCAATGCTCGAGGAGACACGAAACATAGGCGAGATTTCAATCCACGCTCCCAATGAAGGGAGCGACGAAACGATTGCGACAGAGGAAAATAAGAAAAAAGTTATTTCAATCCACGCTCCCAATGAAGGGAGCGACCCTATGTACTGATTATTTGACGGTGGTATTGCTGATTTCAATCCACGCTCCCAATGAAGGGAGCGACGCACCGACGTACTACACCTTTGCAGCACGTCACGAATTTCAATCCACGCTCCCAATGAAGGGAGCGACCACTCTCGAAATAACAAACACATACGTAGATACTATTTCAATCCACGCTCCCAATGAAGGGAGCGACGATATGTTGATATTTTGAAAAAAGTCAAGGAAATAATTTCAATCCACGCTCCCAATGAAGGGAGCGACGGATATTTTGAAAATTGATATGCTTATGTCAGATATTTCAATCCACGCTCCCAATGAAGGGAGCGACGAGAAAAAATCTCAATTAGGTGCATAAAAAACGCTATTTCAATCCACGCTCCCAATGAAGGGAGCGACGGTACGGCTAGTTTGAGCATGGCAAAGGCAAGGTATTTCAATCCACGCTCCCAATGAAGGGAGCGACGCAGCAATTACAGCCCTTGGAAAACAAGCTTTGAGATTTCAATCCACGCTCCCAATGAAGGGAGCGACTGCCGCACCAGCTGGGCGAACTATTAGATTTTGAAATTTCAATCCACGCTCCCAATGAAGGGAGCGACTAATTACAGTAAGGGGAGCGACAAGCCCCCAACAATTTCAATCCACGCTCCCAATGAAGGGAGCGACTCAGGCATCACGAAGTCAAGGAGGAGTGAAAAATATTTCAATCCACGCTCCCAATGAAGGGAGCGACGTAATAACAGCAAATACTATAAACAAACAAATAATTTCAATCCACGCTCCCAATGAAGGGAGCGACCCGAATATGCTTTCACTATCATTAAGATTTACGAAATTTCAATCCACGCTCCCAATGAAGGGAGCGACAGTATGTTGCCCGAGTTATAAAAGACCTTATGTTATTTCAATCCACGCTCCCAATGAAGGGAGCGACGTGAGTAAATGGACGTAAAAAAGTGTGACAGATGCGATTTCAATCCACGCTCCCAATGAAGGGAGCGACGCTATATAGGCACGAATGTAAAATATGCATGGTATATTTCAATCCACGCTCCCAATGAAGGGAGCGACTTATCGAGCCGAGATATTATATCATCAAGCTTCTATTTCAATCCACGCTCCCAATGAAGGGAGCGACTCTCCTCGCTGCGATAAAGAATATCAAGGCGATATTTCAATCCACGCTCCCAATGAAGGGAGCGACATCATACATATGCTCAGTAAAAAGATGATTTTCAATTTCAATCCACGCTCCCAATGAAGGGAGCGACTAGAACGCACAGAAACGCGCGTAGAGCTGGCTTTTATTTCAATCCACGCTCCCAATGAAGGGAGCGACCCGTACTATAAAACGTCTGAGGTTAGGACGTTCAATTTCAATCCACGCTCCCAATGAAGGGAGCGACCCGTACTATAAAACGTCTGAGGTTAGGACGTTCAATTTCAATCCACGCTCCCAATGAAGGGAGCGACATACTCAGGAGGAAACGAAAATGAAAGCAACGATATTTCAATCCACGCTCCCAATGAAGGGAGCGACAGCTTACAATCGAGGCAAGATACTAGAGGCATTAATTTCAATCCACGCTCCCAATGAAGGG
>CANQZE010000048.1 GCA_947628255.1 uncultured Clostridia bacterium
AAAAAATCACAAACTGGAAAACCGGATATGTAGAACCGAATCTCGATGATTTAATTATGATTGCTACATACTTTAATGTAACGTCTGATTATCTTATTGGATTAGAACAAGAAGCAGGCAACAGGAACGGCGAAGAGCTTGAATATACAACAACATCATTAAAATATAGAAGGAAATAAATTTCATAAGGAGCAATATATGAGCTATCATGGTGTAAAAAAATATTCTTTTAGAGATAATCTTAATCATGAATATAATATTTTGCTAAATCCAAAATATGATATTCCGATAGAAATAACTATCACAGCCAAAACCGACGATTATACGGTTAAAAAATTGACAAACGCAATTCTAAACATTGGTGTTGAAGAAATTGTAAATAAAGCAAAAATTAACCCAAAGTATTTAGATGAATTTTTATCAACAGGAAACTCAGATCTAATTACCGTACAATTTCTAACATCGCTAACTCTAACTTGTAATATTGATTGGAGCGAACATTATCCTTATAAACTTCATAGACTTTTTAAGGTTAAAATAGAGCCGAATCAAATAACGCTATATCTAAAATAATTTTATAAAACAATCCCTCGGACAGTTCATCCGAGGGATGACTTTTACACTAAATATAGGAGGACATAATTTATGACAGATGAAAAAGAGCGCAAACAAACCAAATATTTTGCAATCGCAATTATAGCAGCTGTACTAATCTTTATTTTACTAATACTGCTTTTGGTTGTTTTTCGATCCGCAAAGAACGATGATATTGTTATGAAAGTAAATGATGACTTTTCAGTCAACATAAATATCCTTATCACACCGAAAAACGACATAAACGATCTACAATTAACATTCCAATTCTCAGACAGATATAAAAAGGTCTTAGATACCAAAAATTACATACTTGGTAATGTAAAAGCGGGTACTACATATTCTGTAACTTATAAATTATCCGATTTCTCTCTGTCACAACTTACACAAATTCAATATGTAACATATGATGTCACAGGCGGAAGAATTGTAAAATATCACATAACTCGTGGAGTAACAGTTTATTGATATTACTCACAATAATCATTTATATGTAAAACACCCCTCGGACAGCTCATCCGAGGGATGTTTTTACACCGTAATTATTCCCGAAGTTATCGGAAAGGATGAATTTGCTTTTGTAAGCGACAGCAATCTAGATGCCGCGCCGTCGGGATGATTGCGCCCTGCTTCCCACGCCTCGACTGTCTTGACAGATACGCCCATATATTTTGCAAACATCGCCTGCGACAGCCCTGTTTTATGGCGTATATCCTTTATCTCTTGAGCGGAAAATTTGGCAACGGGAGTAATGGACATCTTTGTTTTTCTCGCTTTCAACGTGCCCTTTTCATATTCTATGGCTTGTTCAAGCCCTAATTTTATATCATCATAAACGCCCATATGCCTGCCTCCTTATTTATTATTATCATCCAATTGCGCTTTGAGTATATCTATCAGTCTGTGTATTTCGTTGCGCTCGCTATCGCTCAGATTATCCTTTTCACTCTTAGTATATGCTGTGATAAGATATATTTTCTCATACACTTCGAAGTCAACGTATATCACCCTTACGCTTCCGCTCTTGCCTCTATGTTCAAATGCAAATCTCATCTTGCGTACACCGCCTGTGCCTCTCATAACGGCGCCCACTTTGGGATCTTCAAGCAATTGTTCCTGCAATCTTTTCAAGTCATTATCATTAAGACCCAAATCCGACCACTTGCTTCTGAACAATGGCAATTCTATAAATGTACGTGTCATAGCATTCTCCAAATTTTTTGATCACAAATATAATACCCTATTAAATAGGGTTTGTCAAGCATTTATGTAAAGTATTCTACCCTGCCCCTTCTAGGCCCTCGCAAAAAAAGTTCACGGAGTTTATCTCCGTGGACTTTTTGACCTTCGCAACTCTCAAGCTCGTCTTTTGCGCATAGTTTGAAATGTATCCAAAAGTCGAAATTTTGCCTTTCCCCACCAAAAATTTTTGAATTTTTCCGTCTTATATCACAACCTCTCTGAAATATTTATATTGACAATTCCCGCCGATCCGCACGCAGAACGCGCAAAAGAAAAGCCCGCTACAAGCCGCAACGACCAATGAAATCATTATTGTTATTGCAAAATAAACTGTCTCTCATTATACATACGATTCATAAATCCTTTTCATAGTTTGGGCGTCGAACATCTGAGTGCCGGCTGATTCCGAGAGGATGTGAGGAGTGAGGCCGTTTTTGACGATAACTTCTGCAAACGGTTCAAATTCCGGGCCGTAGACGGTATCCGCGAATGTGAGGTGGCGGATCTCCCCTTTTGCGCCGTATTGTATCTTGCTGAAATGAACGTGCATATTTTTGGTTTTTTGCTCGCCCACGCCGTCGAAAAGGCTGTCGATTATGCGCTGAAAGTCCTCCGCGGTCTTGAGCGCGCCCTGCCACAAGCTGTTGACGTGTCCGAAATCGACGCAAGGATAGACGTTTTTGCCCATTTTGCACAGCTCTATGACCTCGTCGACGGTGCCGATCTGAGCGGTCTTGCCCATAGTTTCCGGGCAAACGATAAGATCGTCCAGCCCCTCTTCGCAAATCCGCTCGAGAGCTTTTTCAAACATATATTTTGCCCTGTCGAAGGCCTCGATACGCGTTTGAGAACCTTGCGCGCCCGTGTGAAACACGCAACGTGAACCGTGAAAATGTCTCAATTCCTTGAGCGACGACGTCAGATAGGTGATGGAATTTTCCGCCTTTTCCTGCTCAGGAGAGGCGAAATTGATGAAATACGGCGCGTGAACGCTCATCTCGATGCCGAAATTGTCCGCCTCATTGCCTATTGCTTCCGCCGTGTTGCCGTTGAGTCTAACGCCTCTGCCAAAGGAATATTCGAAAAGTTCCAGCCCTTTGTCTTTGAGCCACATAGGCATTTCCAGCGTGAGGCTGTGACCTTCCGCCGCGAAACTTTCGTCGTGTCCCGAAGGGCCGAAAACCGCCCTACCGTAATTTCTTTCCATAAGTCACCTTCTTTAAGTTGATTTTCAAAAACAAGTCATCTATTCGGATATTTTGTATCCCATTCAACATATTACAGCGACAATTTGCCAAATAGCGCCCTTATGTGCGCCTCGTCGCAGCTAAGTTGAGATCGAAGTTGCTCGGCACTATCGAATTTTTTGACGTCGCGCGTACGCTCGTACACTCTGAGCAGCGCTTCTTTCCCGTATATATCTGCGTCGAAGTCGAATATGTATGTCTCGATTGTCGGGGCGCCGTCTCCGAAAGTCGGTTTTGCGCCGATGTTTGTCATAGATTTGCGCCATATTCCGTCCACTTCGATCGTCGTCGCATAGACGCCGTCGCCGAGCGCGAGTTTGTCCGAAGATACGGAAATATTTGCTGTCGGAAAGCCGAGCGATCTGCCGACCCGTCTGTTGGAAGAGATTCTTCCCGAAATTATGTACGGCGACTCAAGAAGCTCCCGAAGCGATGACGCGTCGCCCTTCTTCACAAGTTGTTTGATGCGAGAAGTCGCCACTTTCTCTCCGAAGCGGGTTTCAAACGGAACGATATGTAAGGCGATATTTTGCGTCGCGCAAAGTTTTTTTAGCAATGCCACGTCGCCTTCGGCGCCTCTTCCGAAAGTGTAATCCTCTCCGACAAACGCGGATTTGACAAAAAATCCGTCGGTTATGAGCGCGAAAAATTCCTCCGCGGACAGCGACCGCATCCGATCGTCTAAATCTATCGCGATCACATTGTCCACGCCCATCTCCTCCAGGAGTATGAGGCGCTCTTCAAATGAGTAGATCTGTTTTTCGGCGCCGAAATACTGTCCGATATCGTTTTTGAAGGTGACGACGGCGCTTTCCGCGCCCAGCTGCCTTGCGTTTGAAATCATACTGCGTATCAGCGCCCTGTGTCCGACGTGCAGACAGTCGAAAAAGCCAAGCGCAAGCGAGATCGGATTTTTATATTCGGATGTAAGATCCATCACTCGCATAGGCGCACCTTCAATTTGAGTTTTTCACGCGATATTTCCCCTATCGCGACTGTCAACTCTCCGCGCTTTACAACGTATGTCCCGTCGAGAGCGGCGATTTGCACGGCAATGCCGTTGAGCGCATCTACGGCGTGTTCATCACTCAACTCTATCGCGGGAAAGTCCTTCAACGCGTAGTCGACCGCAAGCATATATTTTGTTGGATCCGCGGCGAAATTATCTATCGTAACGGAATCGGAAATGTCAAACTCCCCGCTGGATTCGCGCAAAAGCGACGTCATATAGCCCACAGTCCCCAACCGTTTTGCGATGTCTCTTGCCAGCGCGCGGATGTAGGTCCCGCTTGAGCAAACGATTTTGAAGGCGAATTCATTTTCGCGCAAGTTTTCGGATGATATGCCTTCTATTGAGTAAACAGTCACTTTTTTCGGTTGCAGATCTGCGACTCCGCCCGATCTTGCAATGTCGTACGCGCGCTTGCCGCCCACGGATTTTGCGGAGAATTGCGGAGGAATTTGCTCTATTTCTCCGACAAAATTTTGCGCCGCCGCAGCGACTTCTTCCGTCGACAAAGCTATGTCGTATTTTTCGGATATGTCGCTTCCCGCGTCCAATGTCGGAGTGGTTTCGCCGAATTTGAAAGTGGCGACATAGCGTTTTTGCTTCTCGAGGAGCAGATCGAAAAGCCTCGTCGCCTTGCCGACCGCGATCGGCAATACGCCTGTCGCAAGCGGGTCAAGCGTGCCGAGATGCCCCACCTTGAGCTTTTTGTCGCCGCTTGCCGCCTTCAGGATGCCTCTGACCTTGACGACGACGTCGTTTGAAGTCATATTGAGCGGCTTATTGATGTTCACAAATCCGATCATACTCTTTGTTTTATTAAAACAGGCGCGGTCGTGCGCCTTGATTTACAGTCTGTCTTTTGCAAGTTTGACGATGTTTTCGACGATATCTTCCTTGTAGCCGTTGACTCTGCACCCGGCGGCGTTGATATGTCCGCCTCCGCCGAAGCGATTTGCGATCTCCGCGGCGCTCACGGGAGATTTTGTGCGGATGCTGAGTTTGAAATTTTTGGGATTGACCTCGGACAGCGCGTACGCGACTTTGACGCTGTCGATGTCGATAAGCCCGTTGATGATGCCCTCGGTCTGCGCAATGCCCGTCCCCGTCGCCTCAAAATCCGCGGTTTCGAAAATTATGACGGCGATGGAGTTGTTTTCAAAAAATCTTGCCTTTGAAAGCACGCGATTTTGCAGATTGAAACGCGCGATGTCGTTGCGCCTGAACACGTTGTAGATGATTTGAGCAGCGTCAAAATCATACTTCATCAACTCGGCGGCGATCAAATGCGTTTTTGGACTCACGCTTGAAAAAGCAAAGCATCCGCTGTCGGTGACTATCGCGCCGAAAAGCAAACCTGCGATGTCGCCGTCCATATTGCCGATCTCGCGGATCACGTCAAAAATTATTTCGGCGCAAGCGGACGCGGAAGAATCGACAAGGCATATCTCGGCAAATCTCTGAAAACTTGCGTGATGATCTATGGCGACCTGTTTGCGCGCGGACAGAAAACTCTTTATGCTTTGCCCCAATCTGTCGAGAGAGGAGCAATCCACGCTGATCGCAAGATCGTATGCGGCGTTTTTTGCGGGCATTTTCACAGGGTCGCTTCCCTTGAGACATTTGTATTTTTCGGGTACGGGGCTGTCGCAAAATGCGCCCACGGTTTTGCCCGCCTTTTCGAGGGAGAGCGCGAGAGCGAGCATACTCCCAAGCGCGTCGCCGTCGGGATTGGTGTGGCAAAACAGAGCGATGTTTTGCGCCTTCGATATGGCTTTGACAATCTCCCCTACGCTGCCTGTCATTTTTCCTCCGAACTGTCGCTATATGGACTTTCCTCGTGCATTTTTTTGATGAGTCCGTCGATCTTTATGCTGTAATCAACTGAATCGTCCATCAAAAATCTGATCTCGGGAACAAGACGGATGTTCATACTGTCCTTGAGGCGGGCGCGGATGAACGCGGCGCATCCCGACACGACGTCAAACGCAGTTTTCTTTTTTTCCTCGTCAGGTTCGAATATGCTCAGATATGCTTTGGCGTATTTGAGATCGGGCGTGACGTACACTTTTGTCACGCTGACCATAGCATCGCCAAGCCGCGGATCTTTGACGTCCTCGGCGATGATCTGAGAGATCTGCCTTTTGAGTTCTGAATTTACGCGTTCAGTCTTAACCTTCATTGATCTGCTCCACCGAATAACACTCTATCACGTCGCCTTCCTTGAGGTCCTGATAGTTTTTGAGAGTTATGCCACACTCGTAGCCGCGAGCCATCTCCTTGA
Organism: uncultured Clostridia bacterium; assembly: GCA_947628255.1. Classification (GTDB taxonomy): domain Bacteria; phylum Bacillota; class Clostridia; order Christensenellales; family CAG-917; genus CAG-475. The sequence goes on from CANQZE010000048.1 coordinate 6,374, forward strand.
CGTCCTCTTTGCCGTGACGGAGCGACGCGATCTCGCCGTTATAAAGCACCGTGCCGTCTCTGACGAGCCTCGCCTTGGAGTTTCTGACAACTTTGCCGTCCGTGACGTAGCAACCTGCGACAAATCCGACGCCGGTGATCTTGTAGACCATTCTGATCTCGGCGGAACCGAGAGCCGTCTCGCGGAATTTTGGCTCGAGCATACCCTTGACCGCCTTTTCGATGTCCTCGATGGCGTTGTAGATGATGTCATAGTAGCGTATATCGATCTTCTTTTGCGCCGCGAGCGCCTTTGCGTTGGCGTCTGAGCGCACGTTGAATCCTATTATTATCGCGCCCGCAGTCTCGGCAAGCAAAACGTCGCTCTCCTTGACGGCGCCGACTGCGCTGTGAATGATGTCGATGGACACTTCGTCGTTGCCCAATTTGGCGAGAGATTGCTTGACCGCTTCGACGGAGCCTTGAACGTCGGCCTTGATGATGAGCTTGACGGATTTCAGCTCGCCCTTGGATATCTTGTCAAACAGGTCGTTGAGCGAGACGGACGTGTGTTCCGCCTTTGCCGCTTCCAGTTTGAGGCGACGCTCTTCTGCGAGTTCCTTTGCGAATCGTTCGTCCGCGACGACGTCGATGCGATCGCCCGCTTCGGGGACGTCGTTCCAACCCGTGACCGAGACGGGCATCGACGGACCTGCCGCCTTGACTTTCCTTCCCTTGTCGTCGATCATTGCTCGGATCTTGCCCGTGCATACGCCCGCGACGACATTGTCGCCGATGTGCAAGGTTCCCGTTTGGACAAGTATGGTCGCGATCTTGCCTAGGCCTTTGTCGAGTTTTGCCTCGATGATGGTGCCTCTCGCGCTCCTGTTGGGATTGGCTCTGAGTTCCTCGACTTCGGCGCGCACGAGGATCTGTTCAAGCAATTCCTCGATCCCCATACCCGTCTTTGCGGATACTTTGACAACGGGAGTGTCGCCGCCCCAGTCCTCGGGAGTTATGCCGTACTCTGTGAGTTGTTGCAGAGCGCGGTCGGGATTCGCTCCCGGTTTATCCATCTTGTTGAGCGCGACGATGATGGGCACTTCGGCTTGTTTGGCGTGATTGATTGCCTCGACTGTCTGAGGCATAATGCCGTCGTCTGCCGCGACGACCAAAATCGCGATATCCGTCACTTGCGCGCCTCTTGCGCGCATCGATGTGAAGGCTTCGTGGCCTGGAGTGTCCAAAAATGTGATGGGTTTGTCGCCCAACTTGACCGTGTATGCGCCGATATGCTGCGTGATGCCGCCCGCTTCGCCGCCTGTGACGTTGGTTTTGCGGATGTAATCGAGCAGTGACGTTTTGCCGTGATCGACGTGGCCCATTATCGTGATGACGGGTGGTCTTTCGACAAGGTTGTCGATGTCCTCCACTTCGTCGACTTCGAGTTGCGCGGTCAGCGTTTGTTCGAGCGTTACGTCGGGTTTGAACTCGAGTTTGACGCCAAATTCTTCAGCAACGAGTTCCGCCGTCGCATAGTCGATGCTGTCGTTGATCGTTTTCATCTCGCCGATGGAGAAGAGCTTGCGCACGATCTCCGCCGCGGATCTGCCTATCTTTTCGCTCAAAGTCTTTATCGGTACGGGATCGACGGTGATGACTGCGCTCTCGATGACCACCGCCGCACTGCTTTGCCCGCTCTTCTGACGATTGCCGAGCTTATGCGGACGCACGACTTCTTCGCCGTACTCGTCGTAAGACACGGCTCTGTCGTCGTCGATGAATCCTTTCTTTATCAAAGAGTACCTCGACGAACTGCGATCGTCAAATTTGCCCGAGGAGTTTTGATTTCCGTTGTTTTTGCCGTTCTTGCCTCCGCCCTTGCCATTCTTTTGAGGAAGCGGCTGAGGAGGCATATTGGAAAGATTGGGAGCGCCCGTCCTGCGCGGCGCGCCCTGTCCCGTTCCGCCGAATTGAGAACGCGGTCCCTGCGAAGAACGCGGAGGACGTCCCGATATTTCGCCCGGTGCAAAAACTCTGGTTTTTTCGCCCGAGCGCTTCGGAGCGTCGCTCTTCTTTGCGGGTTCGGGTGTGTAAACTCTTCTGATCTTGCCGTCCGCGCCGATCTCGGGTTTCTTTTCGGGCTTTTGTTCGGGTTGTTTTGCGGCGGGAGCTTTTGGCGCCTCGGCAATTTTCTGCTCGGGCTGTTTTTGAGCCGTTGCGGCGGTTTTGGGCTCCGCTGTCGGAGCTTCCTTTTCGGTTTGAGCCTTTTCCTCGGCGGGAGCGTCCGAGGGCTTTGTCTCCTCAGCGCTCTCGCGCTTTGAGGCGGCGCCCTTTTCGGCGGCGATTCTCAAAGCCTCTTCGGCGGCAAGACGTTCCTTTTCAAGGCGTGCCGCTTCAAGCTCGTCGCCGCGCTTTTTTATGCCTGAAATCAGCTCCCCTATGCGCGACTTTGTGCGCTGAAGCTCTCCCTTAAGCTCCTGAGACCTTCCCGAAGTAGAAAATTCGTTGAGCCTTCTCAGGTCGGCAAATATATCTTTTTTGTTTTCTGCCATAGCTATC